>NZ_CAKRLH010000100.1 GCF_934359325.1 uncultured Porphyromonas sp. | reverse complement strand
GTCTCAGGCTTACCACCGACCTTCAGACCAATAGGCTTGATATTCTTAGTATCAATCTTGATGGACTGGATATCGTAGTACTTGAAGTAGTTCTCGTGCTTCGGCATGAAGTAATACTCCTCGGTATCCTTGACATAATTTCGCCAGTCTTTGAGACGAACGATATCATTGATGTCAAGCCAGGTGAACTCCTCACCAAAGTCCTTACCATCTACAAAGAACTTAGTTGTCTCTGCATCCAGGCTAACCGGACGGAGGAAGTGAACGAGGAAGCTGTCACCGTCCTTGAGACCCTTGACAGTCATACGAACACCACACTCATTCTCAGCAGCGATGCGGATGCGAGCCATCATATTCTCATCAGAAGCATTGAGGAGCTTCTTACCGATCTCGCTGTCCTCATTGTAAGAAACAACGTAGTCGTAAGTATTGGTAACCTTCTCAGTGTCACCGAAGGTGATCTCCTGATCTGCCTTAATGGTAGCAACAACCTCAGTAGTCTCACCCTCCTTAACAGCAAGGAGCTGAGTACCGTCTGCATTGGGCTTCAGAGTATAGCCGAATGCCTTAGCGAGAGTGGGCTGAGTCTTATCGAAGACAAAGCTTACCTTAGCGCCATCATTGACCTGACCGAAGTCTACCACAATCTTACCGGCATCCTCCTTAGACTTGAAGACGTTGGAGAACGGAGTATCGAAAGTGCAGAGAGTAGGATCTACAGAGCCGAGATCCGGCGTCAGAGTATTGAAGCGAACGTAAGAGAAGTTGTCGAACCAGTAGTTATCACGAGTGATCTTACCGAGGTCGAACGCAGGACGATTGATAGTAGTCTTGAAGGTAACAGCGATATCGTTGCCATTCCACTTGTAGTGACCAGTCTTAGAGATCTCTACGTTGTCATCCTCAGCAAGAGCCTCGATCAGCTCATCACGGGTTACAGTCCAAACAAGGATGTAAGACTCAGCATCCTGAGGATCCTTCTCCTGAGTGATGGTACCAACACCGTCAGTCTCCTCACTCCAAACGAAGTTGTTGTGGAAGATCTCCTTAGGCAGGTTGGCCTTGTGATAGATCTTCTCGTTCATCCACTCGGCATCGGTCTGATACTTGAAGCCATCGCAAGAGAGATCAGAAGCCTTAACGACAACGTCGATAGGATCAACGGGCTTCGGCTCAATCTTCTCCTCAACAATGTTGATAACGATGAAAGCATCACGGACAACGCAGTCATTGCTCATCAGCTTGACATGGACGATCGGGGTGCGACCAACGGCGGCACGGTTGGAGGACTGACCATATACACGAGCAGAGATCTTGGATCCGTCAAGAGTGATGAACGCCTGCTGCTCCGTGTCATTGTCACCGCGCTTGAAAGTGATATCCTTGTTCTCCTTGGTGCCGTCCTTCAGGTCAAAGGCATAAGAGAGAGCATACACATCAAAGCCCTCAAACACCTTGTCCTTGAGAAGAGTAGTCACCTGCTCATTCAGGTCAATGGTCTCACTGTACTGGAGATCAACGACAGAGAAGCGCAACTCGTCCTCAGCACCGGTGTACTTAGAGTCAAGAGTCTTGGCCAGAGTCTTGGCGCGATCCAGAGTGGTGGGGAAGAGCTTGGAGTTGGACTTCTTGGCGAGGTGGAGATCCTTATAAGAGATCACACTCTTGTCAAGCTTTGCCCAGTCAGACTCATTCTCAGCGCCATTAACCATAGGCACAACAACGGCGATCTGATCAATCTTGTTATCCTCGTCGTTGATGTACTTGGTCTGTGCAGAGATATCCACAGTCAGGACACCATCCTTCAGGCTTACGAACTTTGCAGAGGGGTTAGCCTTAGCAGAACGAAGTACAGTAGGATTGTTGTAGCGTACGTAGATACCATCCGTCTTGATCTGGTCAACAGTGACGTTGCTGGGGCTTACGCGAAGCATAACGCGCGTAGCAGCAGTTACATCGTTCTCGCACGGAGTGGAGAGTCCACCAACGGCAACGATCGGAAGAGCGCCACCCTCATCAGCAACAACCGAAGGGATAAACTTCAGCTGGAAGCCACTAGCCTGACCAAGCTTAACGATGCCGTCCTTAGCCCCCTCAACATTCATGAGGGTAACGACGCCATTCTCGTAAACGGCAGAGATAGTTCCTGCGGGGAGCCACTTGTCGGTAGTGATGGTGCGAGTAGCAGGCTTAGTGTTAGGATCAACCTTCACCCAGAAGCCCTTCTCATTACCCGTGGTACCGGGTACATAATATACACCATCAGCACCCTTGGCGCCGGGCTCACCCTGAGGACCAGCCTCTCCGGGCTCACCCTGAGGACCCTGAGGACCCTGCTTACCTACTGCGGGATAGTCGGTCTTGACATCATCGATGTACCAGAAACCGTCCTCGCCGATCTTGACGATGGTTCCAGGTCTGCCATCCTTACCATTGGTAACCTCGATGGGTTCACCCTTGCTCGGATAGAGCTTGATACCATTGGCCGTTTTCTCGATCTTGGTCACATAGGTGCCATCATCGAACTTTTTTGTCAGATTGTCCAAACGCTGGTTGATAGCGTCGATGTCACCCTGGAAGTCCTTGGAGCAGGAGGAGAAGACCCCCAGCCCGAGGACAGCAGCAACTGACAGCAAGCCAATCTTAAACTTGTTTGTTCTCATAATTACTGTTTTGTGAATAAATATATTGTCTATTATCGTTTGCGTTTACAGAGAAGTCCTGACGACCACTCGTCATCTATTCTTGGGACAAAGGTGACAAGAAAAATCAAAACTACAAAAAGAATTGACCGCAAAAAGGGGTACACTATCTGTACAAGCCCTCATCCTGCTCACACTTAGCCCCGGAGACTCAAAACTCCGGCAGGATACCTCCTTAGTGATATCACTTAGTCTTCATGATGACGACGCGATTCCACGCATTGACATCATAAGGCTGTACGTCGGATCCCTTGTAATCGATAGTGATCAGATCAGAGGGGACGCCGTACTCGCTGATGAGCTTGTCGGCCACGTTGCGGGCACGCTTCTCAGAGAGCTGCATGTTGTAATCAGCACGACCGGTCTGTACATCGGCATAGCCCGTCACGGTGATGGGCGTGTTATTGGCCTTGACGTACTCGGCGGTGTTGTAGAGATTGATCTCCTGATTCTTGTCGATCTTGGAGCTGTCGATACGGAAGTACACGACATTCTCGTAATTCTTCTCCACAACGGTCTGCTTTACCTCGGGGCACTCGGGACAACGAACGGGGCGCTTGCTGAGCTCCGCATTCTGGCTACGGAGGTCATTGATCTGACTCTGCAGTCCGTTGACGAGATCCCAGTCCATCGGCTGTACACCACTCCAGAGCGTCTCGCCGAGGTTACAGGTGAGTCCTCCACGGACAGCACCGATGGCATCGGTAGCCTCCAGACCGGGGAAGAAGAGTACCATCGGCTCGATGGTCAGCGCCACACGCGGGTGGAAGTTGATATTGATGTCCAGTCCGAGGTTGGCTGAGATGGAGTGATCCAGCTCACGGAAGAAGTTGTTGTCCTCGTTATTGACGCCCTTCGAATTGAAGATATTGAGGAAGTTGGCATCACAGGCACCCTGAGAGTAGCCGCGAGCATAGGGAGCAGCGGTGTCATAGCTCTCATATCCGGAGATATTGGTACCGAGGTAGCCGACGCCGAGGAAGGGGACTACGTGGAAGACCCGGCTCTCGTCGTAGGGAGAGAAGTAATTGACCAGATCAAACATGAAGTCGAAGTGGGGATTGAGCGCCCGGAGCTGCAGTGGACCCTTCTCACCGTCGGTCCTATTGTAGCCAAAGACCGGGATGGTGTGGTAGTCCAGTGCAAGACGGGTAGAGAAGTAGGGGTTGTGGTGCTGTCCTACAGCAAGTCCTGCACCCCAGCTGGCACGATCGCCGAAGTCAGCATCGCGACGGAGCTCTGCCTGGCTGTCGTGGCTCCACCACATATCGAAAGGCATCGTGAGGCTCCCGAAAGCCTGGATAAACCAGTGCTTGCAGGAGGGCTCAAAAGCGACTTTCCTTGCCGGGGTGGCGGCGAGGTACTCCTCCTGGGAGGTCACCTCCTGGGCGGAGACGCTAGCCGAAGCGGCGAGCAGCCCCAAGAGGGAAAGGCCTAAAATCCTGGTATTCATAATCTAAATGGGTTTGGATCTCTTAATTCGTTATCTATCCTAAGCCCTCCAAGTAGCCGACAGGACACACTTCGGGCTGTAATCACAAGGCAAATGTAACATTTTTTTGGTCCAACAACAATTCTGATCCTTCTTAACACATAGAAAAAGGGCTTAATGAGCGTATTTGGGTGCGTTTGGTCGCTTTTGTCATCTGCATTTGCCAATCTCGGGCATTAGGGCTCCATCTGCCGGAGCGCCTCCTCGACAGCTTGCCGCACCTCCGGATCGGTCTCAGCGGAGCGGAGAGTCACAAGGTCATCCCGGTAGCGGAGGTAAGTGGTCTTGCCGAGCCAGCGAGCGGCTGCCGCTCGTACGAGCGGCGACTCATCGTAGAGGAGACCCTGGATCCATCCCTTAGCACTCCAGGAATTCATCTCCATCAGAGCATCGAGCACCTCCACCTTCTTCTCGGGGGCGGCGTAGAGGAGCAGATCGTAGGCATCGCTCTCGTAGCGACGTCGCTCCTCATTCATCTTGATCTCCCGCTCAAAGTGACCGGGATCGATGAACTTCGAGTCGATCTGCTCAGTAATTGTCCGTGAGGAGACCATATGCGCCATCCGAGGTACCATCCACTGCATGCCGGGGGTATTCTCCGGGTGACCGATGATGGACAGCGTCCTCCCGGAGCCAAAAGAACCAGTAATGATGAAGGGCTTATCGTTGGTGACCCCACCGGGGACACCATACTCATGGATGTCGCTCTCCATGGTGGCGAGTGAGGTGTAGGCGATCTCGCCCTTGTCGTCCGGGACCAGCACCGGACCCTCGTAGTACATTATATAAAGTGTATCTCGATCGGCCAGTTCGGGAAAGAAGCTCTTCCCCTCCGGGGTGAGGGTCACCTTAGAGACCGCCAGCCCTCGAGTGTCGTGCTCGATGTCGATCGCCTTTGCCCCGCTCATCCGGAGGCAGGCGTAGTCGGGTGTATCGGTGAGCTCGTACGCACCGGCGCAGATGCCCACAAGTCCCCCACCCTGCCGGACGAAGTGGCGGATCTTCTCAGCCCCAAGGCTGCCAAAGTTGAGGTACTCGGTGGAGCCGCCGCCTCCGGGCAGGATCAGCACATCGAGCCGATCCAGTGCGCCGGTAGCTATGTCCCGGCTGTAGATGTAGTGAGGCGTGATGGAGCGGTCCATCAGCAGAGCGGCGTAGGTCTCCTCGACACAGGTCTGAGCCCCTCCATGCCCGGCAAAGACTCCCACTTCGAGACGATCTCCCGCCAGTGCGGAGAGCGAGGTGAGCAGAATCAGCAGTGATAGGAATAGTCTCTTCATATCTTTAAGTATGGTCAAGTAAACTTTCTGAGACCAAGATACCAAATAAATCTAAAGACGAAGCCCTGCAGCCAGATCAGTCCGCCACCAGCTGCTGCTCGATCTCCTCGAGGGAGGTGTCACGGAGGAGCACCCGCCCCTGCGAGTCCAGGAGGTAGATCGTCGGCACGTGCTCGATGACGTAGAGCTCCATGCCATCGAAGTCCTTATAGTTCCGACCATGGATCCACCCCGTGGGCATACCCCGGACCTTCTCCCTCCAGCTCTCCTCATCGCCCCACTTGTCCAGCGCCAGGATCCGGAGCGTGCCGGCAGCGAGGGCGGAGGTGATGAGAGGAGACTTGCCAAGCTCATCCGCCTTAGTACCGCAGCTGTGGCAGGGGGCGTTGTAGAAAAAGAGGACGAGCGGC
>NZ_CAKRLH010000099.1 GCF_934359325.1 uncultured Porphyromonas sp. | reverse complement strand
CCTGAGGTGGCGGAGGAGCTCTTAGAGAAGTTTGGAGACCACCGGGTCTGGGCCTTTGATGCACCTATGGGGGCGGGCAAGACAACGCTGATCGATGAGATCTGCAAGCTGCTCCGGATCCAGGAGGTGACCAGCAGTCCCACCTTTGCGATCGTCAACGAGTACCACACCGAGGACGATCGCGCCGTCTACCACATCGACTGCTACCGGCTCGATGACCTGGCGGGTGCCTACCGCATCGGCCTCGAGGAGTACATAGAGAGCGGCGAGTACTGCTTCATCGAGTGGCCGGAGGTGGTGACGCCGCTCCTCGACGAGGAGGCTCTGACGCTCCACATTGAGATCATCAACGACGGACGGGCGCGCCGTCTCACCGTCGACTGAGCGCTCCTATGACCGCCAGGCTGCTGATAGAGATCGCGGTGGTGGGGATGTTTGTCCTCCCCGGGCTGCTGGCCCTCTGGGTCGGTATCGCTAACAGAGAGTGGTTTTTCTCCAATCCTCAGGCGCAGATCTGGCTCCGTGTCTTTGGGCGAAAGGGCAGCCGCATCGCCACGATCGTCGTCGGCTTGCTGCTCCTCGCCTGCAGCCTCCTCTTTTACCTTGATCCCCTTCACGTCACGACGTCCTAAGCCTTGCCTATGAGACACCCCTACTCCACCTCGGAGAACGAGATGAAAGACTATACCGATGCCCGAAGCAGGCTCCTTGTCGAGGAGACCCTGCGGGGCAATTACGCCCTCGCCCTCAGGATGCTGAGCGAGGGCTCTCTGCCGGAGAAGAGCCGGCTCGAGCAGCTGAGTGAGACCTACCGGCTCCTCTGCAGCTACTACGCACGAGGGGCGGAGGATCCCTCTCGGGATGAGATCCTGCGTCGGATCGGGCGCGAGCTGATGGCGCTGATACGGCGTGAGCGGGAGATCAATGTGCGGCTGCCCTACAGCTGCATTGCCGCGAGGGAGCGGCTGGGAGAGGGGTACGACTTTGCCGAGGATCTGAGGCGTCCGCTGATGCGGCGGGAGCCGGGGTACTTCGACCGACTGGATCGGCTCTTCGACTACCTCTGGGCGACCGACCGGCTGACGGAGGCGGACTGTGAGGCGATCCGACAGTCCACCGACGGCATTGAGCGGCGGATCATTCTCTCGGGGCTCTTTGTCGGGCTGTGTGAGGAGTTTGATCCCGCCAAGGTCCTTCTTCTCATCGAGGTGCTGGAGTTTCGCGAGCCGGCGGATGTGGCGATCGCCCTACCTGCACTGCTGATGGGCGGACGACGGCATCAGAGCGAGATCGTGAGGCTCTACCCGGAGCTGGCGGAGCGTGGTCTCGCCGCACTGCGACGGCTGCGGGAGGAGCTCCATATGGCGGTGGAGGAACTCTACAATACCTACTCCACGGAGCGGAACGACCGGATCTTTACGGAGGAGGTGCTGCCGAAGCTGCAGGGACTCGGGGAGCATCTGCGCGGTATGCCGGGGGCGACGATGGAGGATCAGGTGCAGAACTTCTACCACAGCCTCGATGAGCACCAGGACGATCAGATAGAGAGCCTCCTCGCCGATGCGATGGGACGACTGGGGGATATGCAGAAGGACCGCTTCGACATGGAGTACTCGTCGGTGAAGAATCTTAAGGTTTTCCCCTTCTTCAGCAGCCCTGCACATTGGTTTTACCCCTATATCCCGACCCACCCTGACCTGATCGAGGGGAATGTGAGGATGCTGGCCGACTGGGGGACGGCGCTATTCGGTGGTCGGCGACTGGTCTCCTCCGACCGCTACTCCTTCTCCCTCATCCCGGGTCTGGACCGGATGATCCCGCAGATGGATCTGCCGGCAGGGGTCTCTCTCGGGGAGAGCGAGCCGATGACGCTGCGGGAGCAGATGAGGGACTTCCTCTTCGGGGCCTACCGCTTCTACACGCTCTTCAGTGACGCGAGCGACTTCATCAGTCCCTTCGAGGGACATCCATTCGTCCTCGACGGACCCTTCACCCGGGCGGCAGACCTCTACACCGAGGATCAGCTCTGCGACCTCGCCCTGCGGGTGGCGCACGATGGTCACTACGGCTCGGCGGGGCGGCTCTACGAGCGATCTCAGCGGGACTACGGGAGCCACTCCGGTGAGGTGTGGCGCGGCATAGCGGTGGTCTGCATGATGGACGACCGGGACGAGGAGGCGCTCCACGCCCTGGAGGAGGCGATCCGCGAGGAGGGTATGCGGAGCGGTACGGCAGAGAGGGTGGTCTCACTCTTAGTGAAACTGGGTCGGAAGAGCGACGCCATCGACTTCATCCGTCAGGCGGAGGATCAGGTGGAGGGTCCGGGTAGGGTCCGTCTGGTAGCGGAGCGGGTACGACTGCTGAGAGAGCGGGGAGAACCGGAGGAAACACTCCAGGCGGCCTACAAGGCGGACTTCCTCGCCGACGGGGAGGATAAGGAAATCTCCGAGACGCTCTGTGCCCTACTCCTCGAGTCGGGTCAGTCGGAGGAGGCGGTCAAGCGCGCCCACTCCTCTTCCCTTCCACTCTACGAGGGAGTCGCTCGTATCGCCTCGGGAGAGCGGACAGAGGGCATCGCACTCCTCTCCGACGCTCTGCGCCGAGGGGAGATCAGCCCGGACCGACTCCGGGAGCCGCTCGCTCTGCTCGATAAGTACGACATTCCCGACTGGGAGCGAGCACTGATCTATGACACCATTATCCTACAGTCTTATGAGGCATAGTAAGCCCTTTCTCCTTCTACTCACCACCCTGCTGCTGACCCTCGTCGGCTGTGGCCGCAAGGACCGGGCCGGCAGTCCCCTCACCGTCGATCTCCGTCCCGGTACGCATCCGGCGCTTCTCTACACCTACGGCACGACCGCCATCAGGATAGACACGATCGATGGGAAGTATAAGGCGCGCTACGACCGTGACACGCTGGACTTCTTCGTCCTCACCGACACCACCGGACTGATAGAGACCGTCCTGATCCCCGACACCACCAAGCTGAAGTACCGCCCCGGCAAGATCGAGGGAGCGCGTTACGCCGATGAGGTGATGGAGTGGCAGCGTCTGATCACCGAGGCGGGGGACAGTATTACTCCAGACCTGAGGGACTTCTATGGGCGGATGAGCGGTCGCCGACTCAGTCTCTTCTACGCCCTCGATGGACTGCGGCGATATCCCGATCAGGAGCGGTCGCTCCTCGAGAGACTGCTCTCCACGGCGCGATACAGCCACTTCGATCTTATGAGTGCCCTCGGGCTGAGTCGCGAGACCGGAGTGAGTCGTTTCCCCGACTGGTTTGGCGAGGAGCAGAGGATCACCAAGGACTTCATCAAGCCCGATCACTTCATGGCGGTGCTGGCGCTCAGGGAGAGCGATCTGGACAGCACGCTGCTCCGCCCCTTCTACCACACCGCCGACAGCCTGGGTGTCAAGAGCATCCTCCTCCTGATCGGTCAGGGAGAGAGTGCGCCCTTCCTCCCCAAGCCCGACCGCAGGACGCTCATCGTCAGCGACAGTATCGGCGAGGCGTCTACCCTCGCTACCAACCTCCGGGCGGAGACGCTCCCCGCCTACTTCGTCGTAGACACGCTGATGAGCGTCATCGATCGCCCCTCGGACCTCCCAGAGCTGACCCGGTACATCATCGCCCACGACACCATTCCCCTGAAGAAGAGTAAGAGAAAATGATCGAACTATCGGACGACCTCAGCTACCCCGGCGATCAAGAAGAGGCAGAGAGAGGTCCCTCCCACGCTCTCGCCAAGATCTACGGTCAGGCGGTCAACGGACTCTCCGCCACCACGATCACCATAGAGGCGCAGTGCCAGGACGGCGTGCGCTACACGCTCGTCGGGCTGCCCGATACGGCGGTGAAGGAGAGCCGGGAGCGGGTCGAGGCAGCACTCCTGGAGTCCGGCATCGCCTGGAAGCGGCGGCGCTACATCATCAATATGTCCCCCGCCGACATCCGCAAGGAGGGCGCCGCCTACGACCTGCCCCTCGCCGTCGTCCTCGCCGGACTGATGTGTCCCCTGGATCTCTCCCCACTGGAGCACGTGGTGGTGATGGGGGAGCTCTCCCTCGACGGTCAGATACAGCCGATCCACGGCATACTCCCGATGGCGATCAATGCGGTGCGGGAGGGCTTCCGCGCCATCATCGTCCCCCGCGCCAACGCTCGCGAGGCGGCGGTCGTCAATGGGCTGACCGTCTACGCCGCCGACACGCTCACGCAGGTGCTCGCCTTCGTCTCCGGCACCGGGACACTGGACGTGGTGACCGACCACACCTCAGAGTCGGACTTCGTCACCTCGATAGACAGTATGCTCGACTTTGCGGACGTAAAGGGGCAGGAGGAGGTGCGGCGCGCCATGGAGGTGGCTGCGGCAGGCAATCACAACATCCTCATGGTGGGTGCACCCGGTAGCGGCAAGTCGATGATGGCGAAGCGGCTTCCGGCGATCCTCCCTCCGCTGACGAAGGAGGAGGCCATCGAGACGACGATGATCCACTCCGTCGCCGGCGTGCTGCCCCCCGACAGCGGGCTGATGACGCAGCGACCCTTCCGCTCCCCCCACCACACCACCTCGGGCGTCGCCTTGGTCGGCGGCGGCACCTACCCCAAGCCCGGCGAGATCTCGCTGGCGCACAATGGGGTGCTCTTCCTAGACGAACTGCCGGAATTCTCCCGTCACGTGCTGGAGGTGCTTCGTCAGCCGCTCGAGGATAGGATCGTCACCGTCTCACGAGCTCGCGGGACGATCACCTTCCCCGCCTCATTTATGCTCGTGGCATCGATGAATCCCTGCCCCTGCGGCAACTACAATAACCCGGCAAAGGACTGCACCTGCCTCCCCGGGCAGATCTCCGCCTACCTCGGACGCCTCTCCGGTCCCCTACTCGACCGCATCGACATCCAGGTGGAGATCGTGCCGGTACCCTTCGAGGCGCTCTCGTCGCGAGAGCCGGGCGAGTCGAGTGCCGAGATCCGTGAGCGAGTGCTACGGGCGCGGGCGATACAATCGGCGCGCTACAGGGATATCCCCGGCATCTACACCAATGCCCAGATGACCCCCGCTCTGATGAAGGAGTACATCCGCATCGACTCCGCCGGGCGGGAACTCCTCCGCCGCGCCATGGACCACTATGGCCTCTCGGCACGCGCCTACGACCGGATCCTCAAGGTGTCGCGCACCATCGCCGACCTGGAGGGATCGCCCGAGGTGCTGACCCACCACATCGGCGAGGCGGTCAATTACCGCAAGCTCGACCGCAGCAGTTGGGGTGAGGTAAAGTCGTAATCGCTCCGGAAGGTGATGAAAAAAGTCTACCACCTCGGCCTACTCGGACACGACATCGGCTACAGTCGGTCGCCGAAGCTCTTCGAAGAAATCTTCCACCGCGAGGGACTCCTCGGCTCCACCTACCGGCTCATCGATCGTCCCGAGGTGGAGCCCTTTGTCTCCGAAGTCCGCCGGACTGACCACTGGGACGGCTTCAACGTCACCACGCCCTACAAGACCGCCATCATCCCCTACCTCGACCGTCTTGATCCGCTCGCAGCAGCGGTGGGTGCGGTCAATTGTGTCACCTGCCGAGAGGGGCTCCTCACCGGCTACAATACCGACGTGGAGGGCTTTGCTGCCTCACTCCGAGAGGAGATCGGCGCCGGTCCTCTGCCCTCCTCCGCCCTGATCCTCGGAAGCGGCGGCGCCTCGAGGGCGGTAAGGGTGGCACTTGAGCAGCTGGGCATCCCCTCCGAGACGGTCTCGAGGAGCCGCGGACTCACCTACGACCACCTGACCCCTGAGCAGCTCGCCCACACCCCGCTGATCGTACATGCGACGCCACTTGGCAGCGCCAAGTACCCCGGTGCCAAGCCTCCTCTACCCTACGACGCACTTCACCCGGGTCAGCTGCTCATCGACCTCACCTACGAGCCGGAGGTGAC
>NZ_CAKRLH010000098.1 GCF_934359325.1 uncultured Porphyromonas sp. | reverse complement strand
GAGAAGTACCTCTTCCGCAAGCTGGACCGTCCGGAGCAGACCTTTGAGACCGTCTATATCCCTGAGGAGGATGGTCGGGCGACGCTCTGCATCTCCTCACAGGTGGGCTGTCGGATGGGGTGCCGCTTCTGCGCCACAGGGCAGATGGGATTCCACGGGCATCTCACCGCAGCCGATGTGATTAATCAGGTACTAAGTGTGCCCCACTCTGACGCCCTCACCAACGTCGTCTTCATGGGCATGGGCGAGCCACTGGATAACTACAAGGTGGTCGCCTCCGTCCTGGAGATCATGACCTCCGACTATGGACTTGCCTGGAGTCCGAAGAGGATCACAGTCAGCACAGTAGGTCCTCGGGTCGGGCTGACCCGCTTCCTCGATGAGCAGCGGGCCAATCTGGCCGTTAGTCTACACAGCCCGTTCCCCGAGGAGCGGGCGGAGATAATGCCTGTGGAGGGGCTCTTTCCCATCGAGGAGGTAATCGAGACCTTGGGTAAGTACGACTTCACCGGTCAGAGGAGGCTCTCCTTTGAGTACATCGTCTTCGGCGAGCTCAATGACGACCTCCGCCATGCTAAGGCACTGGTGGAGCTGATCCGTCCTCTCCGATCCCGGGTCAATCTGATCCCCTACCATCCGATCGACGGACTACCCTATCACGCCTCGGACCGGGCGGTGATCGAGCGCTTCGCAGAGTACCTCAATGCCCACGGTGTCATCGCCACGATACGCCGGTCCCGCGGCCAGGACATAGATGCCGCGTGTGGCATGCTCTCCACTCTTAAGCCACTCTCTTAGTCACTAATGAGAGAGGCAAAGGATCTCACCGACGGATCTATCGGTAAGCAGATCGTAGCGCTGGCGCTACCGATCCTGGGGAGCTCATTTACCCTGATGCTCTACAGCTTCGTCGATATGGCGTGGTTGGGACGGCTGAGCAGCCAGACGGTAGCCGCCTCCGGAGCAGCATCGATATTTACCTGGCTTGTCACCTGCTTCACACTCATTACGAAGGTGGGGGCAGAGGTGACTGTGGCAAATGGGATCGGGCGAAAGGACGAGAGTGCAGCGGCGGACTTTGCCGCGCACAATATCACGCTGGCGCTCTACCTCGGTCTCACGACGGCGCTCGTCTTTGCCCTCTTCACGGAGTCCTTCATTGGGTTTTATGGACTGGAGGCGCCCGTGGATCGGTATGCGACAGACTACCTGAGGATCTGCGCACTCGGCTTCCCCTTCATATTCCTCAGCAATGCCTTCATCGGCATCTACAACGCCTCCGGACTCTCCAAGATCCCCTTTGTGGTCAATGTAATCGGCCTGGGGCTCAATATGCTCCTCGACCCTATACTGATCTTTGTCCTCGGTCTCGGCATACGCGGAGCCGCACTTGCCACGATCATCTCTCAGGCGATCCTGATGTCGCTCCTCCTCATCCAGATGAAGTATAGGGACCGACTCCTGGGAGACTTCCGGATGATCCGTAAGCTGTCCGGTCGAACCACACAGACGATCCTCAGACTGGGTGTACCTGCAGCGCTGATGAATGCATTCCTGGCAGTGATCAACCTTATCCTCGGACGCTTCGCCTCCTCCGCAGGGGGTGCAACGGGTGTAATGACGCTGACGATCGGGGGACAGCTGGAGGGGATCACGTGGAATGCGGGACAGGGATTCTCCACGTCGCTCTCCAGCTTTGTGTCGCAAAACTACGGTGCAGCCAGGTACGACCGGATCCGGGAGGGGCTGAGATTTACCCTATGGCTCTGTCTCTTCTTCGGGATCATCGGGACGCTGATCAATTACTTCGGCGGGTCATTCCTCTTCTCACTCATTATCCCCAACGACCCTCACGGCATCGCATCCGGAGCGGAGTACCTCAGGATCGATGCCTGGGCGCAGATCTTTATGATGATCGAGGTCTGCTTCCAGGGTTTCTTCTACGGCATGCGGCGTCCACTGCCCCCCTCTGCAATCAGCATCGGCTGCAACCTTCTCCGCATCCCTCTGGCACTTGCGCTTCTCCACTTCTTCGGCGGCATCGCCTGCCTATGGTGGACGATCTGCATCACCTGCATCCTCAAGGGTACCCTCGCCGGCGGCTATTACCTACTGAAGGGGCGAGAGAGGATCTACCCAACGACCTGGGAGGCTACGGAGGGAGCATAATCAGACTTCTTTTGGTACATTTACACTGAGCTAACGCATAAGGGAGACAGTAGTGGATCATGACGAAAATGTCCGTCCCCATCGGGGTGATTTCTTTTACCGGTATTAGTGACAACTAATATCGGTATTAGTGATCACTAATATCGGTATTAGTTTTCTCTCATACCGACATCGATCCGAGGAACCTCTCCGTTGCGATTGTCCTTTGCATATTACATATGAGTACATATAGAAATAAAATGAGTACCAAGACTTACCTTTTTCTTCTATCCCTAATCGCCGGCTGCCACCTGCTACAGGCGCAGACCGTCGAGCCACTGACGCTGGATGATGTCACTCCCGGCGGGCGAACCTACTGGAGTCACCAGCCCTCCACACCGACGATCTGCGGGATCATCGGCGATGGCGTGGTCACCTATGACAAGGAGGGACTCAAGCTGGTGGACAAGTCCGGTCGTGAGACCGATCTCCTGACGCTGCAAGAGTGGTCACAGATCGACAATGCCCCGGTCAAGGCACTTCCCTGGCTGACGGTGTACGGAAAAGGTGAGTACTTGTCTCGCACCTCGGAGAGGGGCATTGACTTCATCGACCTGAAGTCCAGATCCGTCGCCAAGCACTTTGCGTACGACACGAAGCGGTGGCAGCATCTACACGTGGCACCCGGAGCCTCCTACATCGTCCTCTCGGACGGTGAGACGATAGCGCTGCTGGAGAGCGGTGCGGCTGAGCCACGGGAACTGGTAAGCGACTCATCGCACGATATTGTGTACGGCATGCCGGCAGCGCGAAACGAGTTTGGGATCGAGTCGGGCATCTTCTTCTCCCCGAGCGGCAGGTACTTCGCCTTCTACCGCATCGACCAGACGGAGGTGACGGACTATCCGATCGTCCGGATCCATCGCCCGATAGCGGAGAGTGACCCCCTGAAGTACCCGATGACAGGGCAAGGCACTCAGCATACGACCGTAGGCATCTACGACACGACCGATGGCTCCATCCACTACCTCGCCACAGGTGAGCCGACAGACAGGTACTTCACCAACCTCTCCTGGGCTCCGGACGAGAAAAGCCTCTACATCGATGAGGTGAAGCGGTCTCAGGACGAGTGCAACCTGGTGGAATATAGTGTGGAGAGCGGTCTACCGCTACGGACCGTGCTGACGGAGCGCAACGAGAGATACATCGAGCCGCTGCAGCCCATCGCTTTCACCAGTGACGGCAGGTCGTTTGTCCGCTCCAGCCGAATCGATGGCTACCGTCACCTTTACCTCTATCGCACAAAGGACGGCAAGCTGATCCGTCAGCTCACCAAGGGGGAGTGGGAGGTCAAGTCGCTCTATGGAATCTCGCCCGATGATCGCTACGCTTACTTCCTCGGCAACGAAAGCTATCCAATGGGTCAGGCACTCTATCGGGTAGCGCTTGCGAGCGGCAAGATGACCGCCATCACGCCAGAGCGGGGATGGCACTCCTGCAGTCTGTCTGCGGACTTCACGACAGCGTACGACCTCTTTAGCTCCAAGGACACCCCCGGAGAGGTTCGGATCATTGACTTAGGAAAGAAGGCAGTGCGATCGCATCTGCTCAAGAAGTGCGAGGTGCCGAGTGATATTGCTCGCCGACCGGAAGTCAGGCTGGGGACGATCAAGTCAGCAGATGGCGTGACCGATCTATACTACAAAATGACCCTACCCGCCACTCTCGAGGAAGGGAAGAAGTATCCGACGATCGTCTACGTCTATGGAGGTCCTCATGCACAGCTGGTGACGGATAGCTGGCGGAGCCTAAGATACAACTGGGACAATTACATGGCTGAGCAGGGGTACATCGTCTTTACGGTGGACGGTCGCGGGTCAGACAATCGCGGCATGGCCTTCGAGAGCATCATACACCGTCAGCTGGGCAAGGCAGAGATGGCAGATCAGATGGAGGGGGTGAAGTTCCTCTCCTCCCTGCCCTATGTCGATACCGACCGACTCGGCGTCTACGGCTGGAGCTTCGGTGGCTTCATGACCACAAACCTGATGCTGACCCACGGGGACACTTTCAAGGTCGGTGTCGCCGGCGGTCCGGTGATCGACTGGGCTTTCTACGAGATTATGTACGGGGAGCGCTATATGGATACCCCGCAGGAGAATCCCGACGGCTACGCCGCTTCGCGTCTCTCCGACCGAGCCAAGGATCTGCGGGGGAGACTTCTCCTGATCCATGGCGGGGTCGACCCGGTAGTGGTGTGGCAAAACTCTCAGACCTTCCTCAACGCCTGCATCGCCGCCCGTACCTACCCGGACTATATGGTCTACCCCAATCACGAACACAATGTCCTCGGTCCGGATCGGGTTCATCTCAATACCGTTATCAGTCGCTACTTCGACGACTTCCTCAAGTAAAATACAATAGAACAAGTGATATGAAAGCATTAGTACTCGGCTCCGGCGGACGGGAGCAAGCGATCGCCTGGAAGATAGCCAAGAGCCCACTGGTCAGTGAGGTGATCATCGCACCGGGGAATGCAGGATCCTTTCCCAAAACAAGGAATACCGATCTCGACATCAATGATGCCGATGCAGTTGCAGACTATCTGACCAAAGAGTCTGTCGAACTGCTTGTCGTCGGTCCGGAGCAGCCCTTAGTGGGTGGACTGGTGGATCAGCTGCTGGCTCGACCGGAGCTGAGCGACCTCCACATCGTCGGCCCCACACGAGAGGCGGCGCAAATGGAGGGGAGTAAGGACTTCGCCAAGGCCTTTATGCAGAAGCACGGCATCCCGACAGCCAAGTACCGCTCCTTTACCTCCGACGAGCGGGAGGCGGCGCTGGACTACCTTCGCCATGAAGAGAGAGCCCCCTATGTCCTTAAGGCGGACGGCCTAGCAGCGGGGAAGGGCGTGCTGATCTGCCAGACCCTTGAGGAGGCAGAGGAGGGGCTGGACAGCATGCTCGGGGGGAAGTTTGGCCACTCGGCCGATACGATCCTCATAGAGACCTGTCTTACCGGTATAGAGTGCTCCGTCTTCGTCCTCACCGATGGCAAGAGCTACCGCGTCCTGCCGACGGCAAAGGACTACAAGCGCATCGGAGAGGGAGATACGGGACTCAATACAGGCGGTATGGGTGCCGTCTCGCCGGTTCCCTTTATCGACGATGAATTTATGACGAAGGTGAAGGAGAGGATCATCGAGCCCACAATCCGCGGTCTTGCTGAGGATGAGATCGACTACCGAGGGTTCCTCTACTTCGGTCTGATGAATCAGGACGGCGACCCCTACGTCATCGAGTACAATTGCCGCATGGGCGACCCCGAGACTCAGGCTGTCATGCCGAGGATTGCGGGCGACTTAGTCCCCTCGCTGCTCGCCCTCCGAGATCAGAGTTTAGCCGACACCGAGGATCCCGGCGAGATCGAGGAGACAGCACTCACGGTCGTGGCGGCGATGAAGGGCTATCCCGAGAGCTACGCCAAGGGCGCACAGGTTATTATCTACGGTGACGACAGCGACAGCTCGATCGTCTTCCACTCCGGGACCACCGGTAGTGGGCGAGACGTCCACTCTTGCGGCGGACGTGTCTTTGCCGTCACCGCACTGGATCGAGGGATCATGCGGGCTCGGAAGAGAGCCTATGAGCGGATGATGATGACCTGCTTTGATGATATGTACTACCGGCACGACATCGGTAAGGACCTCGTGGAGTACGAGTAAGGAAGGACTGGAGACGAAGTTAGATGGAGCAATACCTAGCTAAGCTGTCCTCACTCGGAGAGCAAGTACTCTCTGAGCCTATAGCTG
>NZ_CAKRLH010000097.1 GCF_934359325.1 uncultured Porphyromonas sp. | reverse complement strand
ATCGGGTGGAGAGCCGGGCGCCCTACGGTACCGACTTCAGTGGCGGGGTGAGTGGGCGCTTTGAGCTCAAGGATCATCCTGAGAAGCCCTTCGGACCAGAGGACTGCACCTTTACCTCCACCTACATCTGGACCGTGAGTCCGGACGGGACGATCACCCTCAGCGCCTCTGTGGAGAGCAATAAACCCGCCCTGGCGCTGGCTCGTATCGGATTCTCGATGCGGCTGCCGCGCGAGCTCGACCGCTACACCTACTACGGTCGCGGTCCGTGGAATAACTACGCCGACCGGGAGACCGGCGCCTTCGTCGGGGAGTACTCGAGCAGCGTGGCGGAGCAGTTTGTCCCCTTCCCCAAGCCCCAGAGCATGGGTAATCGCGAGGGGGTGCGCTACGGACGCCTGACGGATGAGACCGGAGAGAGAGGGCTGATGATCATGACCCATGGCGGGAGCATGAGCGTGCTGCCCTATAGTCAGATGCAGCTGGCGATGGCGCCCCACCCCTACCAGCTCCCGCAGTCTGACGGGACGTATGTCCATATGGATCTCGCCGTCACCGGTCTCGGAGGCAACTCTTGCGGTCAGGGCGGACCGCTGGCAGTGGCCCGGGTGATGGGCGGACCCCACACGATGACGCTGCAGATCCGACCCCTCCATGCTGACGGAGTCGTAGCGACGCCGACGGCACTCCCGGTGACGATGAGACGCAGTGCCACCGGCCTGCTGACGCTCTCCGGCTCGTCTCCGATCCGCTACTCCGTCGACGGTAAGCCGGCGGTGCGGTATGAGCGTCCCATAGACCTCCGCAGTGGCGGTGTGGTCCGCGCCTGGCCGGAGGTAAGCGACTGGATCGTCACGGAGCATCGGTACGATCGGATCACGACGATACCGGTGACCATCAGCGGTGTCTCCTCAGAGGAGAGCGGTGCAGGGGCAGTCGCTCACCTGCTCGACGGAGACCCCTCCACGATCTGGCACAGCATGTACTCCGTCACAGTCGCCGCCTACCCGCACTGGGTGGCACTGGACTGCGGCAAGGAGCGAACCATCGCCGGCATCACCTATCTGCCGCGTCAGGACGGGAGCACCAATGGCGACATCCGAGACTACGCCCTCTCCGTCAGCAGCGATGGGGAGAAGTGGCAGGAGGTGGCTCGCGGCACGATGGAGCGGTCTAAGTCGAGGCAGACCCTTCGGCTCAGTCATCCCGTCAGTGCGCGCTACATCCGCTTCACAGCGCTCTCCTCGCAGAGTGGAGCAGACTTTGCTGCCGGTGCTGAGCTGACCGTGCTATCCGAGTAAATGAGAGGATTTTCACTACCTTTGCACACATGGTAAACACTGTTATAATAGAGTAAAAGAAATGAAAAAAGTGATCTTCAGTGCTCTCGCAGCACTATCCGCTCTGGCACTCTCACTGCCGGTGGCTGCTCAGGAGGTTGTGGATGTCGAAGAGGAGCGTGAGCTGGACCTGGACGTGGATATCTCCGTCCACGCTGGTTACCAGGGTAGCTTCCTCAAGGACTTCACCGCCTATCCCGGAGCTTCCCGCACGCTTCACTCAGGTGTCCGGGTCGGCGTGGATGCAGATTTCGATTTGTATGAGTACAAGGGATTTGAGTTCGGTATCCGCCCGGGTGTCTTCTTCTCCCAGAAGGGTGAGCGCTACAAGGACAATGCCGACAAGGCGCTCTCCTACGACCTCAATTACCTCGACATCCCTGTGACCCTCCGCGTCAGCCGCGAGGTGGCTGACGATCTCGATCTGGTCGCTAACGTTGGTCCCTACCTCGGGATCGGTCTCTACGGGAAGAACATCGCCGGAAGCACCTCGTCGGAGAAGCACGACTCCTTCGGCGAGGACGGTGAGCTGCGTCGCATCGACAGCGGTCTCATCGGGAGCATCGGGCTGAAGTACGATGACCTGCTGCTGACCGTCGGTGGTCAGTACGGATTTGTGGATCAGCTAAAGGATACAAAGAGACTCACCGGATCGCCGAAGAATGCCAACTTCTTCGTCATGGTCGGTTACGAATTCTGATCACTCCGGATAGAGAAAGAGCGAGGGCTGTGTCGCCGGTACCATCCGATGACACAGCCCTCTCTTTGCTCATGAAAAAGAGCTAACTTTGCCCCCATGATAATCGCAATAGACTTCGACGGAACCATCGTCGAGCACAAGTATCCTGCCATCGGCAAAGAGGTGCCAGGCGCAGTCGAGACACTCAAGCAGCTGATCCGCGATGGACATCGGCTGATCCTCTGGTCAGTACGTGAGGGAAAGCTGCTGGACGAGGCCGTCCGGTGGTGTGAGGAGCGGGGGATCACCTTCTACTCCGTCAATAAGGACTTCGCCGAGGAGACCGAGTCGGATCGGCACTTCAGCCGGAAGCTCAAGGCGGACCTCTTCATCGACGACCGCAATCTCGGGGGCCTGCCGGACTGGCAGGTGATCTACCAGATGATCTCGTCTGGGCACCCGCACCATCCGCTTCATGTCACGACGGTGATCGACACCCAGCAGGCTGAGATGATGAAGCGGTACAAGAGGCCCGGGCGACGAGGACGACTTTTCTGATCCGGCATCCCGATAATACAAGAGGGGCTGACTCACTGATCAGTGAGTCAGCCCCTCTTGCATTATGCCAGGTCAGGTCTGTTACTTATGCTCCGAGTGACCCGGATCATGCTTACTGTCGCTGCTGTGACCGTAGCCATAGCCGTAACCGTAGCCGTAACCATAGCCGTAACCCTTCTTGAGTCCCTTGGTGTCTACCTTCACGTCATTGAGGACGATAGAGACGTTGGGGAGCTTACCGGCATCGGACAGATAGTTGATATAGTCGATGTCACGCTTGTCCGTCTTGCGATAGCGGGTCACGTACATCGTCGCATCAGCTACTCGGCTGAGGATGACCGTGTCGACGACGGGACCGCAGGGCGCACTGTCGATGATGATGTAGTCGAAGTGGTCCCTCAGGATATCGATCACCTCATCGAGACGCGGTCGCGACAGCATCTCCGCAGGATTGGGCGGGATCTTACCCGCCGGCAGGACCGACAGCCCTGGGAAGTCGGGCAGCTCCATCACGTAGTCCATCGGATCGAGGGTGAGGTCATTGAGGATCTCGCTCATCCCGTGCGTGTGATCGTGGGTGGTGTCGTGCCGGTCGTGGATGTGCTGTCCCTTGAAGGTACGCGACAGTCGGGGGTTACGCAGGTCGAGCCCGATGACCAGCACCTTCTCCTCCAGGGCGGAGAGAGAGACGGCAAGATTGGAGGCAACGAAGGTCTTCCCCTCAGAGGGGATGGTGGACGTGGCAAGCAGGACAAGGGGTCGTTTATTGCCGGTGACGAAGTTGAGATTGGTCCTCAGGGTACGGAAGATCTCAGTCATCACATCGCTCTCTCGGGTCTTAACCACGATCTCACCGGTATCCTCCTCGAAGTGATCCTCCGACATATGCGGTACGCTGCCGAGTACGGATAGCGTAGTGTGACGGCGGATATCATCCTCCGTACGGATCCTAGTCCGAGTGAGCCGTCTCAGATAGAGGTATAGTGTCGGCAGGAGCAGTCCGAGGATCAGGGCTGCCAGGTAGATGATCGGCTTCTTGGGCTGTGAGGGAGCAGCGTCTGCAAGCGCAGGATCGACCAGCTTGGCACTCTCGAGAGAGGCGGCGAGAGAGATCGAGGTCTCCTCCCGCTTCGTCAGGAGCATGAGGTAGAGATTGGATCGGATCGTCCGCTGTCTCTCTATATCGGTCGTGATGCGCTCAAAGGTGGGCGCCTGAGAGATCTTCCCCTGTAGGCTACCCTTCATCCCCCTAAGCCCCTCATACTGGATCTGAAGCCCCTGTCTCGTGACGTCGGCGACGCTGATCAGGTCGTCCCGTGTCGCCCCCAGGTCTCTCTCGATCGCCTGGAGCCTCGGGTGTTCCGGACTCACGGATGCGGCGAGGCTATTACGCTCCAGCACCATAGTATTGTACTGACTGACGGCGCTATTGAGCGAAGCATCCTCCACGCCGAGAGAGGCGGGGATCAGATTATACTCACCCTGTCCCATCGCCCTGACGTAGGAGATCAGGTGGTCTACCACCTTAAGCTGCGTCTGGATCCGCGACACCTCCTCGGTGAGCTTGGCACTGCTCTGCACCACCACGCCGAGGTCCTCGTAGCTGGTGACGCCCTGAGACTTCTTCACTGACTCGAGGTTAGACTCCACGCTACCCAGCTCCTGACTGATCAGAGAGATACGCTCATTGATGAAGTCGTACTGCCGCTGTGCTGCCGCATTCTTGTCGATGGCTCGCATGCGATTGTACACCTCGACCAGCTTCGTGAGGAAGTCCTCCCCCTTCTGACGATTATCGGAGAGAATGGTAAGGGCAGAGACATTGCTATTCTTCTCCACTCGGTCGACGGTGACTCCGCCTCGGGTCATCTGCTCCGCCATGGAGAGCGGAGAGTGGACGACGATAGAGAGCTCTGAGGGCATGCTAGCCTCCATCGCAACGCTATCACCCTGTTGCAGTGAGAGTATCCCATACTCAGTCACCTCAGTGGCAGGGAGCTTGTCGATGGTCTTGGACTCCCCGGTGCTCTTGTCTGTCAGTGTGAAGGTTCCCTCGGGGGAGCCGGTGAGGGTATACGTGAGTGGCTTCTTGATCTTATTCAGCTCCTCGTAAGGCTCCATAGTGATCCGGACGGGAAGATCTCGCCAGTAGACCTGAGTCCGGAGACCATGTCGGCTGGAGAAGTCGAGGAAGTAGTAGGACTCCTTGATGGTCTGGAGCAGCATCTCCCGAGACTGGATCAGCTGCATCTCATTGTCGACATTGAGATTGAGTCCGCCGGTGGCGATGGAGACCAGGTCAAGATCTCCCATAGCAGAGGCGTACTTCCCGGCCTTACCCTCCTGAGGGTCATTGAAGAGGATCGTCGTCTGGACTCTGTACTTAGGCCTCGAGACGGTGATGAAGAGCCACCCCAGGACGAGGCAAAGGAGGATCGAGAGGAGGTAAATGGGCCAGTGGCTAAGGTATGAAGCCAGAAGGGTGGAGAGATCCAGCTCCTGCTCTTCGCGGTCTCCCTCATCGGGGAGGGGGGAGTTGGATAAAGCCCCGCCAGAGGCACTGTCGTACCGGTTCATGTTTATTACTTGACTAGTAAGCTGATCAGGATATTGGCGACGGAGAGCGTCAGCGAGGCGATGCTAAAGATGATGCCCGTCGCTGCACCGATATTGGCGCTCTGGGCGGCAGCGTCATTGGGCTGCACATAGATCACGTCTCCCTGCTGCAGGTAGTAGTAGGGGGAGGCAAGGATATTGGGATCCTTCAGGTCGAGCGTCACTATCTCGCGCTTCCCATCGGCACCCTCGCGCATCAGCTTCACCTCACTGCGCACGCCCTGGATGGACATATCGCCCGCATTGGCCAGCGCCTCGAAGATGGAGACCTTCGTATTCTCCGACGTATAAGTGCCCGGGCGGCGTACCTCGCCGATGACGGAGTACTTATAGTTCTGGATCTTCACGTTGACAGAGGAGATGTCTGTGACATACTTCCTCAGTACTCCCTTAAGGTGAGTCTCCGCCTCCCGCAGGGTATACCCTCCCAGGTGAGTCAGCCCCACGACGGGTAGCTCCACATTTCCCTTATTATCGACGAGGAAGGTCCTCGCCTGCTGGGCGTAGGTGCTGTACTGCTGATTAGGAGTCCAGTAGATGCCGTTGAAGGCAGCGACCGCCTCAGGATTGGAGGACTCGACCGTGATGGTGAGTAGGTCCTTGGCCCTGATCTGAGCGTCCTGCATAGATCCGGCGGCTATGGTCATCGCCTGCTCGGGAGTCTGGATGTAGGCCACATCCTTGCGTGTGGCGCACGACGAAAAGAGGAGGCAGATCAGTAGTAATGGGAGGACAAGTGATCCTGCCATCTGACGCTCCGCTCTGAAACTAATGGTTCGCATGTCGATATATC
>NZ_CAKRLH010000096.1 GCF_934359325.1 uncultured Porphyromonas sp. | reverse complement strand
CACACCGTGATCCGCCGCAACGGACGCACCTGCGGCTGCGGTCGTCAGGGATGCCTCGAGACCTACACCTCCGCCACTGGGGTGGCTCGCACCGCACGCGAGTACCTCTCCATCCGTGAGGATGACTCCCTGCTCCGCGACCTCGACCCGGCGGAGATCACCTCCAAGGACGTCTTTGACGCCGCGATGAAGGGCGACAAGCTGGCGATCCAGATCTTTGAGAACACCGGTACCATCCTCGGCGAGGCACTTGCCGATGCAGTCGCCTACACCAGCCCCGAGGCGATCATCCTCTTTGGTGGTCTCACCCACGCCGGTGACCTGCTCCTCAAGCCGACACAGCGCGCTATGGAGGAGAACCTACTCAATATCTATAAGGGCAAGGTGAAGATCCTCTTCAGTGAGCTGAAGGAGAACGATGCCGCTATCCTCGGTGCAGCAGCCATGGGCTGGGAGGCAACACACCTGCACCCCGACAGCGTCTATATGGCCGACGCCGAGGCGTAAGCCCGATAACATCCTCAAGCCTTAGGGGCGGTGGTGCAAGTTTAGCCTGCTCCACCGCCTTTTTTATTGCCTAAAAAATCGGACCGGAGGGATCCGCTGACAGCCCGGTGCGAGACCGGTCACTCCGTCCACGAATCAGGCATTTCACTAATACCGGTATTAGAATTTCCCTCAATCGGACAGGATCACCACCACAGGTCTCGCGATCGTCGGCCCGGGAGACTTTCACAACGCCGATGAGCCTAAATAATCGTACATTTGAGGTATGAAGAAGAATAAGAAAGATGCTATCATTGTCCTCTCTGGCGGTCTCGACAGTGTCACGCTGCTGCATGACAAGCAAGATGAGATCGCCCTGGCCGTAACCTTTGACTACGGCAGCAATCACAATGCTCGGGAGATCGCCTGTGCGAGGCACCACTGTGCCGCGCTCGGCATTGAGCACCTGGTGATCCCCCTTCACTTCATCAAGGACTACTTCCACTCCTCCCTCATCGAGGGGGCGGATGCGATCCCGGAGGGCTCCTACGACGAGGAGAATATGAAGTCCACCGTCGTCCCCTTCCGCAACGGGATCATGCTCTCCGTTGCCTGTGGGCTGGCGGAGAGCCGCGAGCTGGACCGGGTGATGCTCGCCAACCACTCCGGTGACCATACGATCTATCCCGACTGCAGACCTGACTTTATCCGAGAGATGAGCGGAGCGATGTCCGCCGGGACCTTCAATGGCGTCACCATCGACGCGCCCTACACGCTGATCACCAAGTCAGACATTGTCCGTCGTGGGGCAGAGCTGGGCGTGGACTACAGCGACACCTACTCCTGCTACAAGGGAGGGGAGAAGCACTGCGGCAAGTGCGGCACCTGCGAGGAGCGACGAGAGGCCTTCCGCGAGGCCGGCATCACCGACCCAACCACCTACGAGACTGAGTAGATGATGAGATCCAGTACGACAGAGCAGCGCATACTGCTGACCCTGGTCCTACCCTATCAGACCTCCCACGAGAGACAGAGACTTGTCTGTATGATGGGGGACGAGAGGCTCCCTATGGAGGAGCGATCGGCAGGGCTCTGGACCCTCGACCTGCCCCTATCCATCTCCGACCACAAGGAACTGCGCTACAGCTACAGAGTGGAGGAGGAAGGGGATATCGTCGCCGTGGAGGCTCCTATGCCCCATACCATTCGCCTGAGAGCTACAGAAGCGAAGACGACACCTCTCAACGTGGTGAGCCGCGATCGGTGGATCGCCCCCTCGCCCGCCCATCGGCTGATGAGTCCTCCCCTCTGCGGGCTGCTCGGGCTGACTGACCGGACTAAGGAGCCGATGGCTGCGTTCGACTGTCACCGCGGAGAGGCGATCGCCTTCCTGAGGCAGGAGATCTATGACGGGGAGCTCTTGCTCGTGGGGTCAACCTCAGAGGCGGGAGCATGGGACCCGATGCACGGCATCCCCCTCCGCGCCTGTCGTCACTGCTACACACTATCCATGGAGGGACTCCCGGCGATGGAGTACAAGATGGTGCTCCGACGGCGGGACGGTTCGATCCTCTGGGAGGAGGGACCCAATAGAGTCTACCGTCCGGAGGAGAGACGTTCCCTTACGCTCACCTTTATCGACGAGCCGAAACTTCAGTCCACTTGGAAGCAAAGGAGTATCGAGGGGACGGTGGCGCCACTCTTTGCCCTGCGCACAGAGCGATCCTACGGCATCGGCGACTTTGGGGATGCGGTGGACTTCGTCCGCTACCTTGCCGAGCTGGGACAGCATCTCTACCAGATGCTCCCCTTCTACGACACCACTTTTACCCGCACCCCACTCGACTCCTATCCCTACAACGCCATCACCACCTACGGGCTGGATCCCCTTTACCTCGATGTGCGCAGACTCCCTGGGTACGACGAGGCACCGCTCAGGCGGAGCTGGGAGGAGCAAGCTACCAAGCTCAACGCCCTGCCTAAGGTCGACTATCTATCCGTCCGGGAGCTGAAGCGCGAGGTGATCGACTACTGCTACGATCGAGCTGATGATCAAACGATGGAGAGGGTAAGGGAATTTATGTCCCGGGAGAGGGAGGATCTGCTTGCCTACTGTCTCTTCTGCGTCCTTAGAGATCGGCAGCCGGGGACTCCGGTCACCGAGTATGCAGACTACGCAACGGTTCGGGAGGAGTACCTCAGGACGAGAACCATCCAGGGAGCACAGGCGGAGCGGGAGGTGCTTCGGTACGCCTTTATCCAGTGCTTCCTGTACGACCAATTGGGCAGGCTGACGGAGACCGCCCACCGGCATGACGTCCTGATCAAGGGCGACCTGCCGATCGGCGTGGGACGAAATAGCGTCGATGTCTGGGTCGCTCCGCACCTCTTCCACCTGGATAAGGAGGCAGGCGCACCGCCCGACTTCTTCTCCGCCGATGGGCAGGACTGGGGCTTCCCCACCTACGACTGGGAGGCGATGGCGGCGGAGGACTTCCGCTGGTGGCGTCACCGCTTTGCCGTGATGGAGCGCCACCTCGATGCGATCCGGATCGACCACATCCTTGGCTTCTTCCGTATCTGGAGCATCCCGGAGAGTAACTCCGACCAGCGTCAGGCACACTATGTCCCGGCGCTCGGCTACCGTCCGGATGAGGTGCAGGGGGTGGAGAAGCTCTGTGCTAAGGACGAGCAAGGACTCTATCACCCATCGCCCTCACCGGAGCTCTATCCGGACTTTGGTCCCCTGAGCGCCGAAGAGAAGCAGCTGATCCTCTACCTCCGGGAGGAGTACCACCACCACCGCAATGAGGAGCTCTGGCGCCGAACCGCCATCAAGCGTCTCCTCGGAGCCACCTCAGAGACCGACATGCTCCTCTGCGCCGAGGATCTGGGGAGTCTCCCGGGGAGCATGAGGGAGGTGATGGACACCTTCGAGCTGCTCTCCCTCGAGGTGGTGCGGATGGCGAAGAAGCCCTGGTGTCCCTTTGCCCACCCTCATGACCTCCCCTACCTCAGCGTCGGCTCCACGTCGACCCACGACACTAGCACACTGCGCGCCTGGTGGCACTCGCTCGATCACTACATGAGGTGCGAGATCGCTGCCGCTTACGGTTGTGCGGACGACCCCACACCGGCAGGTCTGATCCGCGCCCTGAGACGACTTGCCCCGTCGGTGCTGCTGGTTCTGCCGATGCAGGATTGGTGGACGCTGACCGGATATGGTTCGGAAGTGGCACCAGAGGAGGAGCAGATCAATCATCCCGAGGACCCGAAGCAGATCTGGGACTATCGGATGCTCGGTACGATTGCGGACTTACCGCGTTCCTTAGAGTAAAAAAAAGTATGAGTACAAAGAGACTACTATCCACCGCAGCACTCGGAGCACTATCCCTATCAGCGGCTGCCCAGATGCGTCCCAATGTCGTATTCTTCATGGTGGACGACCTTGGCATCGGTGACATCGGGGCTTACGGGCAGCGGTACATCCCGACACCCGGCCTGGACAGCCTCGCCCGGGCGGGTATGACCTTTACGCAGGCCTACGCCGGCTGCTCCGTCAGTGCCCCCTCCCGCGGTTCACTCCTCACCGGACGCCATACTGGACACGCCTTCATCCGCGGGAATAAGGACACCCCCAATCCCGACGGACACACCTACGATCATCCCCTCGCCGATGGTGAGGTGACCCTCGCCGAGATGCTGAAGGAAGTCGGCTACGACACCGCCTGCATCGGGAAGTGGGGTCTGGGTGGACCCGGCACCGAGGGCGCACCGACGCGGCAGGGCTTTGACTACTTCTTCGGCTACCTCGGGCAGCTCAACGCCCACCGCCACAGACCGGAGTTTCTCCATGAGGGAGAGACGCTGGCGCCGCTGGACGGGAAGACCTACGCACAGGATCTGCTGATGGACCATGCGATCGACTTCCTTAGAGCCAGGGAGCGGAAGGAGCGTCCCTTCTTCCTCTACTTCACCCCCGCCCTGCCGCATGCGGATCTGGACGCCGAGGAGGAGGATCGGAAGCCCTTTGAGGGAGAGTTCTGCGAGCGCCCCTTTGAGGGCAATTGGTACCGCGCCGAAGCGCAGCCCAAGGCGACCTACGCCGGGATGATCCGCCGCATCGACAACGACGTACGACGGATGATGGAGGTGCTTCAGGAGGAGGGACTGGCGGAGAATACCCTCTTCATCTTCACCTCTGACAACGGTCCGCACGAGGAGGGAGGGCATGATCCCTACTTCTTTGATGGCAATGGTCCCTACCGCGGACTCAAGCGTGCCCTCTACGAGGGGGGGGTACGGACACCCCTCATCGCTGTGTGGCCCGAGGTGATCAAGCCCGGCAGTACGTCCTACCACATGCTCGCCTTCTGGGACGTAATGCCGACCCTGCAGGAACTCTCCGGCGCCGCTCCTCAGACTCAGTCTGACGGGATCTCCTTCCTTCCCACCCTCACCGGCAGGGGCGAGCAACGGGAGCACGCGTACCTCTACTGGGAGTTCCACGAGGAGGGCGGACGTCAGGCGGTCCGTATGGGTGAGTGGAAGCTGATCCGACAACAGGTCAAGGACGCTACGAAGACGCACGATGAGCTCTTCAATCTCTCCGCAGATCCAGGAGAACTGCGTGATGTCTCCGCCGACTACCCTGAGGTGGTCCGGCAGCTGGGCGAAGTGATCGATCAGTCGCACCGACCCAGCAGAGACTTCCCCCTGCTCCCATCAGAGAGACAGTAATAGAGAAGATCCCCCCGCAAGAGACTTGCGAGGGGATCTTTTTTTGTGCTTAGTCAGGAGGGTGATTACTTGCCCTGCAGAGTCAGTGTCTGTAGATACTTCTCAGCATTGGCGGCAGAGGGCGAGGTCGGATAGCTCTCCTTGACCTTAGTATAAGCCTCCTTAGCCTTATCCATCTTGCCGAGTGCCTCGTAGGCGAGTCCCGCCTTGATCAGGTAGATCGGCGAGAGGAGCATATTGTCCGCTTTCTTGGCAGCGTCCTCGAAGTAGCCCACAGCCTTGTCGTACTGGTCTCCCTCGACGTAGCAGTCGCCGATCAGACCGATGACACTCGGCTGAAGCATCATGTCCTTGGAGCTAAACTTATCCAGCTGCTTGATCGCGCTCTGGTAGTCACCCAGCTGGTAGTAGCAGACACCGGCGTAGGCATGAGCGACATTACCTGCAGGAGTATTCCCGTAGTCGCTGATGATATCGAGGAATCCCTTCACATCGGCGCCGTTCCCCTTGAGAGCTGTCTCGAAGGAGTCTCTCTCAAAGAGCTGCTCTGCACGGAAGATCTGCTCCTCAGCCTTAGCCTTATGAGGCATCATATAGGCATTACGATAGAGGATGATGCCACCGATAACGACGATGGCAGCTACCAGGCAGATGATAAGCGTCCGCCTATTTTTCTTCATGTAATCCTCTGCCTTGCTTCCGGTCTCGGCCGAGGTTGCCTCCTTATTGAGGTCTTGGGTATTGCTTTGCTTACTCATGAGTTAGCTTCTTATATATAGACTACGGACTAACTG
>NZ_CAKRLH010000095.1 GCF_934359325.1 uncultured Porphyromonas sp. | reverse complement strand
AAGGTACTCGGTATGGAGGTGCTGCTCAATGATCCCCCGCGAGCCGATGAGGAGGGTAGGGGGAAGTTTGTCTCCCTCCAGACGCTCGCCGAGGAGTGCGACTACATCGACCTGCACGTTCCGCTCACCTACGATGGCGACTACCCCACGTACCACTTGGTAGACAGTGCTTTTATCAAGAGCCTTAGGCGGATGCCGGTCCTGATCAACGCCTGTCGCGGAGCGGTCACAGATACCTCCGCTCTCCTGATGGGGCTGCGGGATCGCCGGCTCTCCAATGTCATCATCGACTGCTGGGAGGGGGAGCCTCATCCCTCGCCGGAGCTGGTGGAGGCGGCCTGGCAGGCGACGCCGCACATCGCCGGCTTCAGTGCGGACGGCAAGGCAAATGGCGCCCGCACCTGTCTCCTCTGGGGGCTCCGCTTCTTTGGCCTCACCTCGAACCGTATCGACGAGATCCGCCCCGAGGAGCCGGCAAATCCCCTCATTGACCTCAATGACTTCGAGGAGGGGAAGCGCATTTGGGGGGCTATGCTCCGTACTTTTGATCCCAAGAAGGTGGATGAAGACTTTCGCCGGAGGTACGACACCGACTTCGAGGCGATGCGGAGCGGGTACCGCTTCCCGCGCGAACCAAAAGCCTACGTGGTCACCAACTATCGTCCCGAGGAGGGACAGATCCTCTCAGCCCTTGGCTTTGCCCTCCGCCCGTAAGTCCATAGGCTCGGAGTGTCTGAACGGCTGATCTGACTCTCCTCGGTCGACGGCAGGGGGAGACTAGACCTCACGGATACGGCTGCAAAGATACCACCTACTCGGGGTGTCAAAGTCTCGTAGGGCTCCTTGCTGTAAAAAACCTCCCCATCGGTCATGTGGCTTGGATCTGTCCTCCATCCGTCGAATGGTCGGTGGTGTGACCTGAGCATCTTGTTATGACAGTTCGCTTCCAGGGCTGACGCATTTGAGAGCCGTCCATCGGCAGCGTGACTGCAGCCGCAAGGATGCCCGCTCTCTAAGCATCGGTCGAGCCACGAAGTGGCGAAGGCGGATGTATGAGAGTTCATTCCGTAGCCAGCCCCCTTGCGGGTTGCCACCACATCGGATATGACCGATAAGAGAGACCACTCGTCCGCTTGCCTACGCATCAGCCTCTCTGACGGGCATCAGATAGCTTAATATCAGACTCAAGTGCGTCAGCCCTGTACCCCAAAACTAAACCCGGTATTAGTGATCACTATTACCGGGTTTAGTGTTCACTAATACCGGGTTTAGACTTCACCGAGTTTTGGTGGGTTTTGTGATATTCTTTTACCAAGACTGCAGGGACTCGAGAATGGTTGTTTCAATATGGCGTATACAACGTTTGCTAGGTCGTTAAGAATTGACAGAGAGGTTTTTTTTGACCACCTGTATGGATTTTGTTTTGTTACCCTGTCCGTTTCGTTAGAGCTTCTTGTTTTGGAAATTATTTTTTTTGTCTGAATTTTTCCTGTTTCAGTTATATATGGCTAACTTTGGGCGTTGAGCAACATGACTCGTCCGATGGACTGCCACGCCTCAGGTATACTCACAAAACACAGCTATAATAATGAATCAAAGAGTTAGGGTCGCTTATCCCTCCATCGTTTCTTTCTTGGTCTTTTTGGGTCTTGCCGGCTGCTTAAGCAGCTGTGGCTCGATGAAGAGCAGCCCGGCATACAAGCGTGCTTATGCTGCAGCGCAAGAGAGAGAGGAGAAAACGAAGACAACGCCCCTCTCACAGATGGGTAGTATCCATGAGACCTCCATCGGCATTAGTCCCGTGCTTCGCATTGAGCAGCAGGGACGTGGCGCGTCAGGGGTGAGGACATCGGGGGCTCCGATCGTCACTCCTGAGGTCTCGAGCAGGTGGATGTGGAGATTTCCACATGGAGGTCTGATGGGTCCTGAGATAGGATTCAGGGGAGACCGGATAAGCTCTTCCAAGCACATAGCGGGGCTCCTCACCGTGGGACTCGCCCAAGGTGGATACGATGGTGAGGTGAGCCGGTCTACGACTATTGGCGTGATCAACTCCGTGGGGTATATGCGAAGCTTCTCCCCCTACGTGATTGATGGCGAGTGGAGACAGCAGGGTAGGAATGGAGCTTACCTGAGGATAGGGCTTCGAGCTCACTGGAGGATCTCGGAAGGCTATGGCGCTCTGGGGCTGGAGGCCGGTCTGATGGGCTATCATCTATGGGGAAGCATGCTCGAGGGTGACAACACTCGGGTATTCTCTCCGGGCTTTGGGTGGTTCCCCTCCTTGTCAGTCATATACACTATGGGATCCTACTGATTGCTCGCATCCCTGACTTAGATCTGAGGGGTAGGTGATGAGGTCTCCTATCCCTCAGTTCTTTTTCTCTTTGCCGGGGCGTGCTTAATGAATTCTGGATCTTAATTGTCCGCAACATCGTCCTCTTTTGCAATCTATAAGAAATGGGAGTGTCCACAACTCACAGAAATAAGGTAACTTTGCCCGAAGTGACCGGACTCCCTCTGGCCCATAGTGCGCAGGGGAGGGTCGCTCCGATGATATTCAGCAGATAACTCAAGTCACAGGACTCATGTCTATACGCAGCCGAAAGCCGGTCTGGCCGATCTCAGCACTACTCTTACTCGCAGTGCTCCTCTACTCCTGTAATCAGGGTGGGGGAGACTATGTCCGACCGATCTATACCGACTATACGGTGCCGGGTCAGGTGGTTCTCTCCTTCCCCAAGGTCGACGGTAAACAGCTTCCGACGACACGCTTCAGCATAGATCACATCCATCACAGGATCTACAACACCACCCCTCTGCCCTATGGGACTGAGCTTGACTCCGCCTACCTTCAGTTGGTGGTGAGCAACCAGCTCCGGGTCAGCCTGCGCAATGTCGGCTCCGGCAAGACTGTGACTTGGGATCCGGTCGGTAGCGATACGACTCTGATCAGCTTCAAGGGTGGACGGATGGAGCTGACGATCCAGACGGATAAGAAGAAGGACAATCAGTCGGTCACCTACGACTTCCGCGTACTCACCTACGGGTATGACCCCAATAAGCTCGTATGGACCGATATGTCCAATGGCCTCCCGATCCCGACCGAGGAGACCCGGACGGTCGTACTGCCGGGCGAGAGGCGCTACCTCCTGAGCCGGCTCGGCGAGGAGACCTCTCTCCTCGAGATCTCGACCCTGGACCCGCTCGTGATCCGCCCTGTGGCAGAGGCACACCTGCCGAAGGGTCTGAGACCCTACACGGCATACACTTCGTCCGGGGGCGATACCTGGGCGCTCGATGGGGCGGGGCATCTCTTTTCCTCACTTGATCTGGTCAAGTGGGAGTCTCGTACGCCCGCCGGCGTTACCGTGACGCAGATCCTGAGCGTCAGGACTGACATAGTCTACCTCGTCGGGACTGAGGATGGCAAGACTTACTCGATCTATCGGCTCGATAAGCAGAGTAACGCCGCTACCCAGGTCGAGTCGGTGAGGGAGACCTTCCCGATCCGAGACAGCTACGTCCACGAGTACGAGATCGCCTCGACACCCCATATGCTCCTCTTCGGCGGTTCGCTTACCTCCGGTCGTCCCATCACCACCGGCTTCTTCTCCTCCGACCTGGTGGAGTGGGGTGCTCTGCCCTCCAAGGTGGTCTACCCCTCCGAGGGTGCGCTCTACGTCACCACGACTGACCGGGAGACGCTCTACCGGATCGGCGGGGTCTATGAGAAGGGACGCCAGTCGACCATCTTCAAGAGTAGCGATAATGGAGTCACCTGGACACAGATGGAGACCGAGAAGGCACCAGGTAAGGACTTCCTCCCGATATCCCATGCGGGCGGGTACTACTACGAGTCGCCCACGGGGGAGAGTCTCTTCATCTTCGGCGGTTGTGTGGGACATGATGGTGAGTCGACGCGTCGTGTCTGGCGCGGGACGATCGACCGCTCCGCCGGCATCATCAACGATTTTACCCGGAAGTAAGCCCTACGTATGTCCTCTCCCGCAGATACGCTCCTCGCTCAGCTCGACCCTGACCGCATCCCGACCCATACCGCCATTATCATGGATGGCAATGGTCGCTGGGCATGCGGGCGCGGACTGGAGCGACGAGAGGGACATCGTGCCGGCGTGCAGACCGTCAGTCGTATCGTCCGTGCCGCTGCCCGGTGCGGGATACGCTACCTGACGCTATACACTTTCTCCACAGAGAATTGGCGTCGCCCGAGAGCCGAGGTGGATGCGCTGATGACCCTGCTGGTTCGCTCCGCCGTCGAGGAGCTCACTACTCTGGAGGAGAATAACGTCCGCCTGCGTACCATCGGCGACCTCGAGGGACTGCCGGAGGAGCCGAGGGAGGCACTCCAGGGACTGGTGGAGAGTACGAAGCTAAATACCGGTATCACGCTCGTCCTGGCGGTCAATTACTCCTCCCGCTCCGAGCTGACCAGAGCCTTCAATAGGCTAAGGAGTGAGCAGGGCGACACCGCTGAGCCGATCACCGACTGCGACATCACCGCTCATCTCGATCTGCCTGACCTTCCCGACCCCGATCTCCTGATCCGTACCGGTGGGGAGTGTCGGATCAGCAACTACCTCCTCTGGCAGCTCGCCTATACGGAGCTCTACTTCTGCGATCTCTACTGGCCCGACTTTGGGGCTGAAGACCTTTATCGTGCCCTCCTGGACTACCAGTCCCGTCAGAGACGCTTCGGTCGCACCGGCGATCAGGTGGCTGACGGCGCTGAGAGCACTACTGACCACTCCTGACGATCTCCAGCCCCGCTATATATTCCCCTTGGAAGAAACTTCATCCTAACGCATGAATATCCTACCCTCACCGCTTCGTCGCCTATCCCTTATGACCAGAAGCCTATATACTACATCGCCCCGGCTCTTTGCCCTCTTCGCCGCTCTCCTTATCAGTGGCGCTGCGATGGCTCAGTCGGAGCGTACGGTCGCCTCGTCGGACAGCCTGGCGGCCCTGCCGGATGTCTCCTACACCCGTCCCGTCTCGAGAGTGATCGCCGGGCTGAGGGTGGTCGGCAATGAGAGCTACGAGGATGTGGTGGTGCGCAATGTCTCCGGTCTCCGTCTGGGACAGCGGGTCACCGTGCCGGGTGAGGAGATTAGCCAGGCGGTGCGTAACTACCTCCGCAACGGACTCTTCTCCAATGTCCGCATCGATGCAGACAAGATGGAGGGCGACTCGGTCTGGCTCTCGATCCATATCACGGAGCGCCCGCGCCTGACACGCTTTGAGATTAATGGGGTAAAGAAGAGCGAGGAGAAGGATCTCCGCAACGGTCGCCTCCAGCCACTCGCTCAGGGGACCTTCATCACGCCCAATATTCTCGACCGGTCCGAGATCGAGATCAAGCGATTCTACGACGCTAAGGGATTTAGCAACGTCGAAGTGCGTACCTCCGTCCTCGAGGACAAGTCCCGGCAGGGCTATGTGGTGGTGATCTTTGACGTCAATAAGAATGCGAAGACGAAGATCTCGACCATCAACTTCATCGGCAACGAGATGCTCAGCGACAACGCCCTGAGGCGCGCTATGAAGAAGACGAATGAGGTCTTCAACCTCTCCAAGCGCCCCTGGAGCAGTATCCTCGAGATTTTCGGTACGAAGAAGTTCGTGGAAAAGGAGTACAAGGAGGACCTGAAGAATATCCTCAAGGCCTATCACGCCAAGGGCTACCGCGACGCAGAGATCCTGCGGGACACGATCTACAAGGCGGACGACGGTAAGAAGATCAATATCGACATCGAGGTCTACGAGGGACCGAAGTACTACATCAAGGCGATCAACTTCGTTGGCAACACCAAGTACCCGACCCTCCAGCTCCAGCAGGTCCTCGGTATGCGCCCCGGCGATGTCTACAATCAGAAGAAGCTCATGGAGCGCATCTCTCAGGATGAGGATGCGGTCTCCAACCTCTACTCCAATAACGGCTACCTCTTTGCCTACATGGTCCCCGTGGAGACCGAGGTGAAGGGAGACTCCGTCGCCCTCGACATCCGCATCCACGAGGGCAAGCCGGCGACGATCAATAAGGT
>NZ_CAKRLH010000094.1 GCF_934359325.1 uncultured Porphyromonas sp. | reverse complement strand
GCATCGTGAGACCAGATGCTGCTGTCGTAGTCAGCGATAAGGACCGCAAAGTCCTCCGACTCAGGCAGCGGAGTCTCTGGATCATCCATAGCGCGACAGCCGGCCAGCAGCGTGACGGCGAGGAGCAGAGCGATAAGATGGTATAGCCTCTTCATATAAGCAAAGTATCTCTAGTACAGGACAAAGATAGCAAGAAATGTGCAAGGGAAGTGCTCAGCCATCCGGCCTCGCCCCCCAAAAAGATTGTGTGGGATATCCACTTTTTACTCGTATATTTACTATGTAATTCATAAGAGTATCAGTCTTTTATGGAATATAAAGCTACACAAATTACACCTAAGGGGCAAGGAATTCAGCGGAATTCTTTGCCCCTTTTTCGGTGCCTCCTTTTTCTTGCGGAATCTAGGCGCTAAGCCACAAAGAGGGGCTGCATCATCAGCGTGCGGATGACACAGCCCATCTTGCAGAGTCAGGGAGCCTTACTTCCTATAGGCGGCCCACCAGAGCGGTGTGCCGATCTCATCGGGACCACCGAGCTTGGAGAGGGCATCAGCGTAGTCCTTGGGCGAGTTATTCTTGAGCGAGGTAGGGAATGGCAGACGCTGCGGGAAGAACTCCCACCGGCTCTCCTTGCAATTCTCCTTCGTCAGAGCGGGCAGATTGGTGATCGTCTTCTCGACCATTGGATTCTCGAAGAACGGGAGTCCCAACCGGCGCTGGTCAGACCACGTCTCGAGAGGAAGCCACGGCACCTGGGCGATGTATTTCTGGGTGATGATCTTTGTCAGGTGGTCGTTGCTCACGGTCCCATCCTTGTAGAGCCCGTTACTCGGGTAGTGGTACTCATAGCTCTCCTCCTTGCCGGTGAGACCATTGAGATAGTGCTTGGTGACCGGCTGAGGCTCAGCCGTATGATCCCATGCGACGGAGGTACCTACCCGATTGTAAGACTCTGAGGCAAGATACTGATCCAGGTACTTGGAGATGCCTGCATCGGGGAAGCACTGGTCGAAGTAGTCAAAGCTCTCCCTGATGCCTCTCTCATAAGCCTCCTTGCCGGACATCGGCACCTGCCACCCGCGTACCGCAGCCTCAGCGATGAGGAAGTAGCTCTCCCAGGGACCATAGAAGACACGTCGCATGGAGCTGTTGCGGAAGTCCAGCACAAGGGTTGGCGTATTGCCGCGGAAGAATGCCACCTTATTCAGGGCACCCTTATCGCCCCAGTCTCCGGCAACGGGAGCATTCCAGGTAAAGGCGGAGTTGATCACAGCAACGGTGTCAGACTTGGAGCTACCCTCGACCTTCTTCTCCAGTGCTCTCCGTGTGACGGAGGCCGCACTACTCCAGCTTGGATACTTGCAGAAGTGGGGGTTATTGAGGTCTCCGGGTATCCCGTAAGCCACATATGCCCTTGGATCCATCGTGTTATTGAGCCCATCGTTCCAAAATCCGGCAGAGGGATCATTGGTCGTCGTGGGAAAATGATCCGGCCAGCGGACTCCCATCCAGTCGGGAGCATTAAACTTCACCCTGATCGGCTGAGGGGAGTCAGCGCCTGCCGCATCATTGAGGATCTTCACAGCCGAGCGGACATAGGCACCGATCTGCTCCTCGGAGGTAATCCCTCCCAGACCGGTGTACAGGTTATTGAGGGTGGCAGAGAGATACTGCTCATTCCACTCCCGGGTCATCACTCCAGTAAGATCATCCCATCCGGGACGCTCCTGTACGGAGAAGATCTCGTCGAGAGAGGAGATGTACCCTTCACTAACCGCTGCCTCGAAGTGCTTTCGAGCCAGTTCCGGATCAGCATTGACGACCCGCATAGCCAGACGCATCCGGAGAGAGTTGCCGTACTTCTTCCACTTTGCGAAGTCATACCCGTATGCAGGGTCCAGTTTGGTAGTGGCTTCAGGTGCGGCCGGTGACAGAGCCAGATCCTTCGTGGACTCCTCGAGCTCTTGGAGGAGGAAGTTGTACACCTCCTCGACTGTATTAAACTTCACCTCCTCACCCTGGAAGCCATTGAGCGGCATCGGACCAAAGTTGTCTGCAAACTCACTCATCAGGTAGACACGCCAGATACGAGCCACCTCGTAGAGATTCTTGCTATAAGGCTGCAGAGACCCCTCGGCTTCCTTCGCCTGATACAATGCTATAGCTTCATTGATGTAGCTCAGCCAGGTGGTGACGTATCCGAAGTAATTACCGGTCCATCCGTCGTCCGTGTAGTACTCAGAGAGCGAGCCGATCCTATCGGTATGTGCGGCATCCTTCCAGTAGAGGACAAAGGCACGCTCTGCCACCTCGGGATTCATCTGAGCGGAGATGATGGAGTTATTGATGAAGTACTCGATCTGCACTAAGTCGGTGCCGGCCTCATACTGACTCCTATTGATCTCGTCGAAGTCGCTGCACCCAGAGAGGGTCAGGCCGACCGAGAGTCCGGCAGCCAGTACCAGACCTATAGTATACTGTTTCATAGTCTTATGCATAGCCATTAGAAGTTGACAGACAAGTTGATGTAGAAGGATCGGGTCGTGGGAGGAGCCATAGCCTCGAGACCGACGGCATTAGAGCCGGTGGCATAGACCGACTCAGGATCGACGCCATTCATCTTGCTGTAGATCATCCATAGATTATTTGCCGAGACCCCTATGCGAGCTCCATGGACTGCCGTATCCTCGATCCAGGAAGCGGGCAGGGTGTAATCAAGCGTAAGATTACGGAGGCGGACATTGGTGGCATCGAAGAGATTGTCCTCCGTAATGCCGACATTGCCTGTAGCGATCTTAGTCCAGTAATCCTGGGTGGTCACCTTGACGTCATTGGGGACATAAGAGTCTCCCTCCTTGCGGACCCCATCGTAGATAAAGTCGCCACGCTCACCATCCTCTCCGAGGGTCAGTGCGGAGCGACCGTTGACCTTGAGGAGGTAATTGGTGAAGGAGAAGATCTTGCCTCCAAATCGGCCATCGACCTGGAAGCTGAGAGATAGATTCTTATACCTCAGTGTATTGCTCAAGCCCAAGAGGAAGTCCGGCTGCTGATTGCCCAGGTAGTACTGTCCCGGAGCTGCGGTCGGGATACCATCCTTATTGACGATCACCTTGCCATTATAGGGACTATTGGGATCCTCCACACGGGCAAACTTGCTGCCGTAGATGACTCCATAGCGCTGTCCGGTAGCTGCGAGGACTGAGATGTTGTCAAAGGCTCCGAGGCTATACTGACTGACCCCCTCGGCTAGGTCTCTTACGGTATTGACATTCTTGGAGAGATTAGCCGTGAGACTCCACGTAAAGTCCTCCGTGAGTACAGGAGTAGCACCGATCATAAGCTCAAATCCCTGATTCTCGATATCGCCGGCATTGATCTTCCGGTACTTATACCCCTGCAGTCCGTTGATCGGGATATTGAGCAGCTGATTGACCGCATTGGACTTATAGTAGGCGAGGTCAAGGGTCAGACGGCTGTCGAAGAATCGTCCCTCGAGACCGACCTCCCAGGAGTTGATCAGCTCATTGCGTACAGTCGGATCGTAGAGTACATCCTTCTTAGAGGCGATGATGTTGCCGTTGGGGTCCCTATTGATCCCATAGGTATTATAGAGCTGATAGGGACCCATATCATTACCCACAGAGGCATAGGAGGCTCTCAGCTTCGCAAAGGTCAGCCAGTCCAGGTCACCCTCCACGGCGTTGCGGATCAGATCCGAGAGGACGACTGACGTACTTACCGAAGGATAGAAGAAGGATCGATTCTCCTTACTCAGAGTAGAGCTCCAGTCGTTACGTCCGGTCAGATCAAGGTAAAGATATCCACCATAATTGACCTGAAAGGTTCCGTACAGAGAGTTGATCTTATGCTGACTGATGCTCTCATCAAGAGCAGGATTGCTGGTGCTGTTATTGACGCTAAAGAGATCAGGAACAGCCAGCTCCCCGATCGTTACGCCGACACTCGAGAAGTCTCTCGACATGAGATTGCCGCCGAATGTACCATGGAAGCCAAAGTCTCCAAGTACCTCATCCTTGCCAGCAGTGAAGAGGAAGCTCATATTGGTCTCACTGAAGACATCCTTATGGACAGAGTAGGAGCCATTGGGCTTGATGGGTCCCTTGGACCACATCTTGGTATCACGATTGGTGGTATACATATCTGCACCGCCTCGGAGCTCCAGAGAGAGCCAGTCGGTAAAGCTGTACTTCACAGATCCATTAAGGAGGAAGCGATCCCTCACGTCATCGTTGTTGTAGTATCGGGTAGCCCAGTAGGGATTGAGCCCGCTGGAGGGATTGTACCATATGTGACGACCATACTCGTCTACCGCCGCAGAGAGTGAGGTAATATCCACATTGCCCGGCATAGAGAGCAGGGTACTGAAGTAGTTGTCGTTACGATTACCGCTAATCGGACGATTATGCACATCAGTACGGATATACTGCACCTTAGCATCGACCGTCCACGCATCGCGATCTCCGAAGGTGGAGACGAAGCGGGTAATCATATTGAGACGGTTTAGCTTAGACTCCGGGGTCATGTCTCTATTGTAGGCATGAGTAATGGAGGCATAGACCGATGAGCCCTTACCGACTGAGCGGGAGAGGGCGATCGAGTTTTGAGTATTGATACCCGTGCGGAGGAAGGCATCGATGTTGTCGAAGTAGCGCAGGGGCTCCTTCTTACCATTCCACTGCTCCACCTCTGTGCCGTCCAGCCTCGGACCCCAGCTCGAGCCACTCTCCTTGTCAAAGACGCCATACGATCCTTGTCCGTACAGCTTCTGTACCTTAGGAGTCATAAAGATCGTCTCAAATCCTGTAGAGGAATTGACACTTATCCCAAGGCCCTTCTGTGCCATCCCGGTCTTCGTGGTGATCAGGATCACGCCATTACCGGCACGAGAGCCGTAGAGGGCAGCTGCGCTGGCACCCTTAAGGACTGACATAGAGGCGATATCATTGGGATTGAGGTCGCCGAGACCATTACCCATATCGAGGGAGGGATTCCAGAAGTCATTATTAGACGCACCGGTAAAGTTGTCCATCGGCACACCATCGACCACGATGAGCGGCTGATTGTCGCCGGTCAGTGAGTTATTGCCTCGGAGGACGATCTTGGAGGATCCGGCTATACCGCCACCTCCCTTGACGACCTGGAGACCGGCCACCTTACCTGCGAGAGAGTTGGTGACGTTGGTCTCGCGTCCCTTGAGGAGGTCTTCCCCCTTGACCTCTTGCAGAGCATAGCCGAGAGAGCGCTTCTCACGCTTGATGCCGAGTGCGGTCACTACCACTTCACCAAGGAGCTCTGCATCCTCGTGCAGCACGATAGTGATCTGCTTGCGACCTGACACCGGCACCTCCTCGGTACGCATACCGATGTACGAGACGATCAGCGTGCCATTGGAGGGCACGGCAGAGAGCTTGAAGTGTCCATCAATGTCAGACGAGGCGCCATTCTTGGCATCGCCTGACACCTTGATGATGGCACCCATAATAGGCTCACCATCCACATCTGTGATCTGACCGGTCACGTCTATGGTCTGAGCCCTGAGCCCCACAAGGGAGAGCAACGTGAGGGCTAGGGTGAGCCACACTTTTCGATTGATAAGAGTGTGAGTCATAAGCTGTAAACAAAAAAAAGTGAAAGTAACGTCCGTAGGCTTCCCCACCCATAGTCGGGTGTGGCTCTATTGTGTAGCAAATATAACTATTTCCATAAATTAAGAGGAATTGACAGGACTGCCGTACTTGAGTGGCACATAGACCATTCGTGAGGGGGCGGAAATATGCACCCCATACGGACCGCCACAGAGTCTGAGACAGTCCTCTCCCCTACAGGCTGATTTCTTTTACCGGGTTTAGTGATCACTAAACCCGGGTTTAGACAAAACTAATACCGGTATTAGTCCGCAGCTGTCCCCGACCGGGTGGGGTGCCATTATCGCAAGGGAGGACAACAGGTCTCACGATCCATTGTCCTCCGCTTTATTCTTACTCCCGGTTGCTTGTTCGGGAGCCAAAAGAAACTTCACGACAGTTTTATATTCTTGAATGACAATACAAAGGTAGCCCCGGAAGTTCACAAA
>NZ_CAKRLH010000093.1 GCF_934359325.1 uncultured Porphyromonas sp. | reverse complement strand
GGGTCGGGGTACATCTCGAGGACGCGGAGTACCAGCTCCTTGTCCTGGAGGTTGCTCTGCTCGACGAGCTTGCGGAAGCCCTCCCAGTCCTGGGCGGTATAGTGTGCTGCGACGTCCTTGTCCACACGGAGACGATTGAGCTCACGCTTGAGGTACTGGGTGGTATTCTTCTCACGGCTCTGAGCGAGCTTGTCATTGAGCTCCACGCCACCATCGGGTGAGGCGTAGGCCTGCACCTCGACATCGACGTCCTGATTGGGGATCTGGTAGGCGTTCTGTACGAGATCCTTCCAGTTGCGGATCTCGCTCTTGGAGAGCTCGGTGCCGCGGAGATTAGCCTGCTGGATGAGGAATTGGATGTTGGCGTCGTACTCCTTCTTGATGATCCTCTGGAAGTTGTCCGGAGCGAGTGCCGGCATGGCGTACGCCACATCAGCGAGTGCCTCGGTGGCGATGGTGCCCTCACCTACCTTAAGGTCGGGGAGGCGGACCTCCTTGCCATTCACCTTGGCATTAAATCTGAGGAAGAGTGACGCATTGCGCATCTCGGGCTTCCAGTCGAAGTCGCTATTCAGCACCACGCTCTGCCCGGCATAGGCGACGGTCTGAGCATTGCCGCGTACCTTCTCTCCCTGCAGGGCGTAGGCGGTGCCCCAGCTCTCTCCGCCGGGATACTTGAGGATGGGAGTGATACGTACCTCTGCCTTCTTATTGAACCACTTATTGGGGAAGCGGACATTGATGGTAGCCGGGACCTTCCCGCCCTTGAGGACAAGGGGCTGGGGATCTACGCTCACGCGCTGGGGATCCAGGGGCTTGAGGGTGCTGCAGGCAGCGAGTCCCACAGAGAGTACGAGGGCGGCGAGTGTCGCCATCTTAATGGTCTTCATTCTTCTAAGTCTTTAATTCTAATGTTACTCTGCTACAAAGGTAACGAAATAAAGCAGGTATCCGGTGGCTTCCTCCTCTTATTTTTTCCTTTCCTCACTAAAGAAGCCGAGTGCCGCCTCCTCGGTGAGGAGACGGCACTCGGTCTGTGGGGTGGGATCGATTACTCCTTGGATCGGCCGACGTAGGAGCCGTCGCGGGTGTCGATCTCGATGCGCTCACCGGTGGTGATGAAGAGCGGGACCATCACCTCGGCGCCGGTCTCCACGGTAGCGGACTTGGAGGCGTTGGTGGCGGTATTGCCCTTGACGGCAGGCTCGGTGTAGGTCACCTCGAGCGTGACGTGGGCGGGAAGCTCGCAGGTGAGGATCTCCTCATTCTCTGCATTGATCATCGCCTCGACCATGTCGCCCTCCTTGAGGAACTGCACGCCGACGATCGCCTCCTCGGGGATGGTGATCTGCTCGAAGCTCTCCGGGTGCATGAAGACGAGACCCATCTCGTCCTTGTAGAGGTACTGGTAGGGACGGCGCTCGATGCGGACGTCCTTTACCTTGACGCCGGAGGTCCAGGTTTTATCGAGTACGCGACCGTCGCGGAGGTTGCGCAGCTTTGTGCGGACAAAGGCGGGACCCTTGCCGGGCTTTACGTGGAGAAACTCTACGATCTCGTAGAGCTGGCTGTCGAGCTCGATGCAGACGCCGTTCTTAAAATCTGCTGTTGTAATCATGGTGGTATGTTTTGTATTAATGTGTTATCAGTGTCCGGAGATGTCCTTGGGGGCGGCGCCAAATTGCATGAGGAAGGCCTTGATGAAGCCATCCAGGTCGCCGTCCATGACGCCATCGACATCGGAGGTCTGGTAATCGGTGCGGTGGTCCTTGACACGCCGGTCGTCGAAGACGTAGCTGCGTATCTGGGAGCCCCACTCGATCTTCATCTTACTGCCCTCGATCTCCTCAGTCATCTTGTGGCGACGCTTGAGCTCTCGGTCGTAGAGCTCGGACTTGAGGTGTCGCATGGCGTTGGCACGATTCTCCTGCTGCTTACGGGTCTCCGTATTCTCGATCAGGATCTCCTCCGTCTCGCCGGTGTCGGGGTCGGTGTACTGGTAGCGCAGTCGGACGCCGGTCTCGACCTTATTGACGTTCTGCCCACCGGCGCCGCCGGAGCGGAAGGTGTCCCAGCTGATCTTGGCGGGGTCTACCGTCACCTCGATCCGGTCGTCCACGAGGGGTACGACGAAGACGGAGGCAAAGGAGGTCATCCGCTTGCCCTGAGCATTGTAGGGCGATACGCGGACGAGACGGTGGACACCATTCTCGCTCTTGAGATAGCCGTAGGCGTAGTCGCCCTCGATCTCAAAGGTGCAGGTCTTGATCCCGGCCTCGTCGCCGTCCTGCCAGTTGGTGATCGTCACTTTGTACCCGTGCGCCTCGGCCCAACGCTGGTACATTCGCGCCAGCATGGAGGCCCAGTCCTGACTCTCGGTGCCACCGGCACCGGAGTTGATCTGGAGTAGGGCGCCCAACTGATCCTCCTCGCTCCGCAGCATATTGCGCAGCTCAAGGTCATCGAGAGCCTCCAGGGTAGAGGCGTATATTTTGTCGGTCTCCTCCCCGGAGATCAGCTCCGGCTCCTCCTTAGCATACTCGAGGGCGAGGGAGAGCTCCTCCGCCATCGTGTCGATCTTATCGTAGTCCTCGATCCAGCGCTTCAGGTCGCCAACCTCGCGCATCTTTTCCTGCGCCTTGGCGGGGTCGTCCCAGAAGTGCGGGTCCTGAGTCCGGAGTTCTTCTTCTTTTAGTTGTATTCTCTTGTTATCGATGTCAAAGGTACCCCCTCAGCGCATCGCGGCGCTCCAACACCGAAGCAAGTTGGTCTGATGTCATCATAATAATCGAGTCGATTAGTGTGATAGTTGGTGATACAAATAGGTGAGTGAGTGAAGGAGGGGGAGGGCTCGCCTAAGCTCTCCCCCTCATCGCTCTATGCAAAGGTACAAAAATGCGGGCAACCCTCCCTTACCTGCTCAAGCTCAGCGGAGCATCGGCAGTACGCGCCTGAGACCGGCGATGAAGGTGTCCACCTCATCGCGAGTGGTGTAGAGGGCAAAGCTGACCCTCGCCGTGCCGGTGATGCCATACCGCTCCATCAGTGGCTGAGCGCAGTGGTGCCCGGTGCGGAGGGCGATGCCGAGGTGGTCGAGCAGCGTGCCGAGGTCGTAGGGGTGGACGCCGTCGACGAGGAAGGAGATGACACTCTCCTTGCCCGGTGCGGTGCCGTAGATCCTCATCCCCTCGATCTGCTCCATCTCGCTCGTGCAGTAGTCGATCAGCTCCCGCTCGTGAGACTGTACCTCATCGATGCCGATCTCGCTCACGTACTTGAGTGCTGTCTCCAGTCCGAGGCTGCCGATGAAGTCCGGCGTCCCGGCCTCAAACTTATACGGCAGGTCGGCGTAGGTGGTGTGGTCAAAGGAGACGTGGTCGATCATCTCCCCGCCGCCCTGGTAGGGCGGTATCCGCTCCAGCCACTCCCGCTTGCCGTAGAGGACGCCGATGCCGGTCGGACCGTAGATCTTGTGTCCGCTGAAGGTGAGGAAGTCGCAGTCCCATGCCTGCACATCCACCGGACGATGGGCGATAGCCTGAGCGGCATCGATGAGGCAGGGGACGCCGTGTGCGTGTGCTATGTCGACGATCTCGCGCACCGGATTGACGGTGCCGAGGACGTTGGAGAGGGCGGTGACTGCCACCATTTTTGTTCGTGGGGAGAAGAGCTTCTCGTACGCCTCCATATCAAGCTCTCCCTCATCGCTGATGGGGATCACGCGGAGCTTGGCGCCCTGGAGCTGCCAGGGGACGATATTGGAGTGGTGCTCCATCGTGGAGACGATCACCTCGTCACCCGGCTGCATAAAGGCTCGGCAGTAGGTGTCCGCCACGGTATTGATGCCGTCGGTGGTGCCGCGGGTGAAGATAACCTCGGCAGCCTCCCGGGCGTGGATAAATTGGGCTGCGGTCTCCCGCGCCGCCTCGTGCGCCTCCGTCGCCACTCGGCTGAGGTAGTGGACACCGCGGTGGATATTCGCATTGGCGTGGAGGTAACCCTCCGCAAGCCGGTCGATGACGCACTGGGGACGCTGTGTCGTGGCAGCGTTGTCGAGGTAGGTCAGCGGCACCTCCTTATATATGGTGTCCCGCAGGGCGGGGAAGTCCTCCCGCAGTCGCTCTACATCCATAGCCATCCGGATCACTTACCCGAGAGGAGCTGCTTGACGATACGGGAGATGTCGCCGCCCTGAGCCTTGCCTGCCAGCTCCTTCGTGGCTGTGCCCATGATGCGTCCCATCCCCTTCATGTCCGTGACGCCGAGCTTCTCGATCAGAGCGCGGATGTACTCGGTGAGCTCGCCCTCCTCCATCTGCTTGGGGAGGTACTCCTCGAGTATCTTGGCCTCTGCCTCCTCGCCCTCGGCCAGCTCCTGGCGACCATTGTCGTGGTATATCTGTGCCGCATCGAGTCGCTGCTTCTTCATCTTCTGCAGGATCTCTATGGCGTGGCTATCGGTGAGCTCGCCCTCGGCGCCCTTGGCGGTCTTTGCCTCGAGGAACTCTTTCTTGACCCCTCTCAGAGTCTCTGTCCGCACGTGATCGTGCGCCAGCATCGCCTTCTGTATATCTTCGCTTATTTGGTCAAATAAATTGCTCATAGCTATTCTTCTGTCTTAGTCGTTGCCAAATCGGATGATCTCCTCCTGCTCCTCATCGTCGGGGAGACTCTCCTGCGTCTCCGGTGCGGGCGAGATCGCCGGCTCATCTATGGTGGTCGGTGCCTCCGGAGTGACGGGAGTGCTCTCTGGTGCGTGAGACTCGAGTGAGCCGAGGTCATCCACTCCTGCGACCGGCTCCCGCCGTGTGGTGACGGGGGTAGGCTTCCCCTCCGTCCCACCTGAGGTGCGGAGGTGCTGGCGGAGCTTCTTCAGGTCCTCGTCCTTGCGCTTCAGCGTCGGGGTGGCGAGGACCGCGGAGATGAAGTCGTCGTTGTCCAGCTCGTCCTCGCTGAAGATCACCGTCGCGTAGGGACCTGTGTCGAGTACGTCGCCATAGAAGAGGCTGATCTTGCGGTCGTTCTCGTGCCTCTTCTCAGCGGTCTCGCCGATCTCCTTACTGATCGCATCGCTCAGCTCCTTGCCATACTCGTCGTAGCGGAGGTCGCCCTCGCTGAAGCCGGAGGCGAGGAGCGTGACGCCGATCTCATTCTCCATATCCTCCCGCTCGCTGATACCCCAGATGAGGGAGTAGTTATTCTGGATCTTCTCCAGCTCGCGCTGGAAGTCCTGCGCGATCGCCGCCTTGGGGTCGTGCCCCTTGAGGAAGGTCAGCAGCAGGAGGACGCGCGAGGCCTTGTCGAAGTTGGTCGTATTGACAAGCGGTGACTTCAGCGCCCGATCCATGGCGACGCTGACGCCCTCCTCCTCGCTCGCAAAGCCCATGGTGATGATTGAGACGCCTCCATTCTGCAGCGTCGTGCGGACATCGGCAAAGTCGAGGTTGATCGCACCCTTGATCGTGATCATCTCCGCAATGGCTCGGGTAGAAGTAGTGACGACGTCATCCGCTTTCTTGAAGGCCTCGGTGATCGTCAGGTCGGGATAGACCCGGTAGAGCAGCTCGTTCTTGATCACAAGAAGAGCATCCACATTCTTCGCCAGCTCCTCCACGCCCTGGATCGCCTGGAGGATCTTCACTCGTCCCTCGAAGACGAAGGGGATCGTCACCACGCCGACCGTCAGCTTGCCCATATCCTTGGCGATGCGGGCGATCACCGGAGCGGCGCCTGTGCCGGTGCCGCCACCCATACCGGCGGTGATGAAGACCATCTCGGTCCCGTCGTTGAGTGCCTCGCGGATCTCCTCCGCCGACTCCTCGGCGGCGGCGTGAGCCACCTCGGGTCGATTACCGGCGCCGAGCCCCTTGGTCGTCTTCTGTCCCAGCACGATCGTGTCGGGGACGTTGCACTCCAGGAGGTGCTGCCGGTCGGTGTTGCAGAGGAGGTAGGAGACGTGGTCGACGTCCTGACCATACATATAGTTAACGGCGTTGCCACCACCGCCACCGACGCCGATCACCTTGATGATCGTCGGGATCTCATCCTTTTTTTTGCTGCTGATATTGAGTAATTCGCTCATAAGTCCGATACGTATCTATGATAAAAAA
>NZ_CAKRLH010000092.1 GCF_934359325.1 uncultured Porphyromonas sp. | reverse complement strand
AGCTCTCTATCGAGAAGGAGCCTAACGCTGGTAACCCACTACGCAAGGGTCTCAAGCCTCTGATGTGCTTCGATGTATGGGAGCACGCTTACTACCTATCTTATCAAAACCGCCGTGCCGATCACGTCAAGGACCTATGGTCTATCATCAACTGGAAGGAGATCGCACGTCGCTACGAGGCGTAAGCAGATAGGCGCAAACCCGTAGAGCGATAGCTTAGTGGAGAGATTGGGGTGTGAGCAGTGAGACCTACTGGGTCGCAAAGCTTTCCTCCCAGTCTCTCTTCCTTATTATTAGGGGCGTAACGCAACAAGCTGACAATTTCAATACAGACTAAATAAGACACTATGAACTTTGTAACGCAAGACAAACTAGTCATCATCGGCGCTGCCGGCATGATCGGATCCAACATGGCGCAGACCGCTGCCATGATGCACCTCACTCCAAATATCTGCCTCTACGATCCTTTTGCTAAGGGACTTGAAGGAGTCTGGGAGGAGATGCGCCACTGTGGCTTCGAGGGGCTAAACCTAACCTTCACCTCAGACATCGCTGAGGCTCTTCGGGATGCTAAGTATATCGTATCCTCTGGCGGTGCACCTCGTAAGGAGGGTATGACTCGTGAAGACCTACTCAAGGGCAATTCTGAGATCGCTGCTGAGCTAGGACGCAACATCAAGAAGTACTGCCCCGACGTGCACCATGTCGTGATCATCTTCAACCCCGCTGACATCACTGGTATCATCGCTCTCCTCCACTCCGGTCTGAAGCCCTCTCAGGTGACCACGCTTGCCGGTCTCGACAGCACCCGTCTCCAGAGCGAGCTCGCCAAGCACTTCGGTGTCCTCCAGCACGAGGTGACCGGTGCCCGCACCTATGGTGGTCACGGTGAGCAGATGGCTGTCTTTGGCAGCAGCGTCAAGGTGGACGGCAAGCCTCTCTCCGAGCTGATCGGCACGGATAAGCTGACCGAAGAGCAGTGGGCTGAGCTCCGCCAGCGTGTCGTCAAGGGTGGTGCCAATATCATCAAGCTCCGTGGCCGCTCTTCCTTCCAGAGCCCTGCACAGCTCTCTATCGAGATGATCGGTGCAGCCATGGGCGGTCCTGCCTTCCGTTGGCCTGTCGGCACCTATGTATCCAACGATCGCTACGATCACGTCATGATGGCGTGGGAGACTGTCCTCGATCGTAATGGTGCTCACATCAAGCCGATCGAGCATGCCACCGATGAGGAGATGAAGGAGCTCGATGCCTCCTACAAGCACCTCCAGGATCAGATCGACAATATCATCAAGATGGGTCTCATCCCCTCTGTCGATAAGTGGAGCGAGCTTAACCCCAACATCAAGTAATCCACACATACCATTACTATATGAGCGGGGGCGTGTCACACCGACACGCCCCCGCTCTTGTCTCCGCGTAATCCGCCTTGATGCTCTTATTTCTGCATAGGTGATTCGCAATAGTCCTAATGACTAAGAGCGGTCTACTAAGAAGCGTCTTAGTAAGAAGCGACTTAGTAGACCGCACTTAGTGGGTGGATCAAGATATAGATTTCTAAGGATTAGTGTATTAGAGAAGACGGTTGCCCCCGGCGTAGTGGTCGAGGAAGTGGCGAAGAGGCTTGGGGAAGGCGATCGTCTCGTGGTCTGAGAGGGCTATCTGCTCAGTCCCATCGGGGTAGGTGGGATCGGCATCGCCCGATGTGCTGCAGACATGTACTCTTAGGTGGAGGAGCCGGTGGCTTAGTCGGTGGTCCTTGAGGGGCAGGGTCTCAATGATCTCCCAGCCGTTCGGAGGAGTGGGCAGGGCGGTCGGCTTTTTCTCTAAGACCACACCAGGTAACTCATAGAGTCCCTTCCAGATCCCACGCCTACTGTCTCGCCGCCGGATCGCAATCTGTCCCTCGCGCAGTAGCAGGAAGTACTCTATCCACCGCTCCCTCACCATGGTCTTGTGTGCCTTGAGTGGAAAGAGATCGATCAGCTCTGTTCCTCTAGCTCGACAGCCTTCTCTGAGGGGACAAATGTTGCATTTAGGATTCTTTGGAGTACAAATAGTCGCCCCCAGATCCATCATCGCCTGGTTGTACCGCCCCGGCTGCTCTCTCTCGAGAAATAGCCCTGCCATCTCGCGGTAGTACCGCTGACCGAGGGTGGTGTCTATAGGCGTGTCGGTCGCTAAGTAGCGACTCAGGACGCGGTAGACATTGCCGTCCACGACAGCCAGAGGGTAGTCGTACGCGATGCTCATGATCGCTGCGGTGGTGTAGGGACCTACGCCCTTGAGTGCTGCCACCTCCCGCTCCTTGCGGGGGAAGACGCCCCCATGCTCCTCCATGATCTGTCGGGCAGCGTGCTGCATATTGTGTGCTCGAGAGTAGTAGCCGAGCCCCTGCCAGAGGAGCATTAGCTCGTCCTCAGGTGCCTCGGCGAGACTTTTTACATCTGGTAGTCGGTCGATAAACCTAAGGTAGTAGTCCCACCCCTGCACCGTCTGAGTCTGCTGGAGTATGATCTCTGAGACCCATATCCTGTAGGGATCCCTTGTGCCGCGCCACGGGAGCTCCCTCCCGTGCTTATCGTACCAGCGCAGCAGACTATTACGGAAAGCACTGAGCTCAGCCGGAGTGATTGACTCCGGGGTGAGCTCAGTGCCTTTTTTTATGGAAAGGTCAGTCACCGCTGATCAGAGACCATAGAGGCTGCTGATCGACTCGTGGGTCTCGACGCGACGGATCGCTTCGGCGAACATTGGTGCAATGGAGAGAACCTTGACCTTGTCGCACTTCTTGGTGTAGGGGATAGAGTCGGTCACCACCAGCTCCTTGAGTGCGCTCTGCTCCACTCGCTCTGTAGCCGGATCACTCATCACGGCGTGTGAGCACATGGCGCGTACCGAGCGAGCCCCGTGGTCCATCATCAGGTTGGCAGCCTTCGTGATGGTGCCGGCGGTATCGACGATATCGTCCACGAGGAGCACGTCCTTATCCTCCACGTCACCGATGATGCGCATCTCAGCGACGACGTTGGCCTTGAGGCGCAGCTTGTGGCAGATCACCATCGGCACACCGAGGGCGTGAGCGTAGGTATTGGCGCGCTTCGTACCACCGACGTCTGGGGTGGCGATGACGAGGTTTTTGAGATCAATATTCTTCCGGATATAGTCTAGGAAGATATTGGAGGCATAGAGGTGGTCTACGGGGACGTTAAAGAATCCCTGGATCTGGTCCGCATGGAGGTCCATGGTGATCAGGCGAGAGATGCCTGCTGCTTGCAGGAGGTCTGCCACCAGCTTGGCACCGATTGAGACGCGCGGCTTATCCTTACGGTCCTGGCGTGCCCAGCCGAAGTAGGGGATCACGGCGGCGATGTAGTGAGCACTGGCGCGCTTGGCGGCATCGACCATAAGGAGCAGCTCCATCAGGTTGTCGGCCGGGGCAAAGGTCGACTGCACGATGTAGGTGTCCTTGCCGCGGATCGACTCCTCGAAGCTGCCGGAGAACTCGCCGTCGGCGAAGCGCTCGTACTTAAACTTCCCGAGGTCACACCCCAGGCTGGAGCAGATCTGCTCAGCGAGGTTCATACTCTTTTGCCCGGAGAAAATCCCAAATTCGTTCTTGTCCATTGTACTGTTAGGGGTGGTATTATTTCTATTAGATAGTTTTCTATTACTTCTGATCCCTCTTGAGGACCTGCTCCTGCCACTTCCAGGCACTTCGGAGAGAGTCCTCTATCGTGGACTGTGCCTGCCAGCCGAGGTAGTCATTGGCCTTCTTAGGATCGGCCCACACGGCAACGATGTCTCCCTCGCGGCGCGGTCCGATCTTATAGGGAACCTTGACGCCCGTTGCTCGCTCAAAGGCGGTGATCAGCTCAAGCACGCTCTCCCCCTTACCGGTGCCGATATTGTAGTACTCGTAGTTCTCGCCGTCCTTATGGAGCATCCTGTCGATCGCAGCGACGTGCGCCTTAGCGAGGTCCACGACGTGGATGTAGTCGCGGATGCAGGTGCCGTCGGGGGTGGGGTAGTCGTCTCCGAAGACGGTCAGTTCCTTACGGATGCCGGCAGCCGCCTGAGTGATGTAGGGGATGAGGTTGGCGGGGACACCCCGAGGCTCTTCACCGATGTGGGCTGAGGGATGGGCACCGATGGGATTGAAGTACCTCAGGCTGATCGCCTTGAAAGGCACGCCCGAGTGTATCGTGTCACGGAGGATCTCCTCATTGATCTGCTTCGTATTGCCATAGGGCGAAGTGGCCGGCATAAAGGGTGCCGACTCGTCTACGGGGAGCTTCTCCGGCTGACCATACACGGTGCAGGAGGAGGAGAAGACGATCCCCTTCGTCCTGTACTCCGTCATGAGTGTCAGCTGGTTGATCAGAGAAACAATGTTATTATGATAGTAGAGCAGTGGCTTCTCGACCGACTCTCCTACTGCCTTGCTGGCAGCGAAGTGGATCACTCCGACGATAGTCAGATTTTCCTCATAGACACGTCTCATCGCCTCGAGGTCGTTGCAGTCGGACTTGTAAAACTTTGGCCTCAGACCGGTGATCCGCTCGATCCCGTCAAGGACCGAGTCGTCAGAGTTGGAGAGATTGTCGACGATGACCACCTCATATCCTGCTTCCTGAAGCTCTACGGTGGTGTGGGATCCGATGAATCCCGTCCCGCCCGTTACCAGTATTGTCTCTTTACTCATTGGCTTGCTTTGTATATCTGCGCTGTTCACTACAAAGGTAGCCAATATTTCGGTAGAAAAGTTCACGTTGCCCCGGAAAAGTAATCTGGGACTGAGAAATCCCATCTTCTGCTAAGTGAAACCTACTCTTAAATCGCTATGAAAACTCTTCTCCATAAAAGCAGTGCCGGAGCTCGCTCTCTATCAGAGAGAAAGCTCCGGCACTACATAGAGTGGTCCGGATCCTTATACCACGCCGGTGAAGCCCATAAAGGCAAGCGACAGCATTCCTGCGACGAGAAGTGCTGCAGGGATGCCCTGCATCGCCTTAGGGAGAGCGGTCTTAGCGAGCTGCTCGCGGATCGTCGCAAAGAGCGAGATGGCGATTGTGTAGCCGATACCGGTCGAGAAGGCGTACATCATCGCCTGAGAGAGGTTGTAGTCCTTCTGGATCACGAGGATGGCGACACCGAGGATGACGCAGTTGGTCGTGATCAGCGGGAGGTAGATCCCGAGTGCCTGGAAGAGTGCCGGGGAGACCTTCTTAAGGACTGACTCAAGCATCTGCACGAGTGCGGCGATCACGAGGATGAAGACGACATTCTGCAGGTAACCGAGGTTATACGGGTCGAGGATTCCCTTCTGGAGACCGAAGGTGACCAGCACGGCGAGGACCATCACGAAGGTGACAGCGGCGCCCATACCGAGGGCGGTGTCGAGCTTCTTCGACACGCCGAGGAAGGGACAGATACCGAGGAACTGGGCAAAGACAATATTATTGACAAATATTGCGCCGATAAGTATGACTAAATACTCCATATCTTATATGACTTACTCAATGATGAGACTTACACGCCCTCCTTGGCCGCCATAGGTGTCTGGTGGGGCTGATCCTTGAGGAGCTCACGCTCGCGGCGCTCGGCACTCTTCTTCCGCCTCTCCATGATGACGTTATTGGCAGCGATCATATACCCAAGGACGATGAATCCACCGGGTGCGAGGACAAAGACCAGTGTGCCGTAGTCAGCGGAGAAGAGCTCCATACCGAAGAGCTTGCCGGATCCGAGGATCTCACGGAAGCATCCGAGGAGTGTCAGGACGAAGGTGAAGCCCAGTCCTGAGCCGAGACCATCGACGAGGGAGTCGGCAACTCCATTCTTGGAGGCGAAGGACTCCGCACGACCGAGGACGATACAATTGACGACGATCAATGGGAGGAATATACCGAGGGCGTCGTAGAGGGCTGGGGCGTAAGCCTGTACCACCATCTGGACGATTGTGGTGAAGGCAGCGATCACGACGATGAATGCCGGGATGCGAACGCCGTCGGGGATGACGCTCTTGAGGAGCGAGATGACCACGTTGGAGCAGATGAGCACGAATGTGGTCGCCAGTCCCATACCCATACCGGTCTCAGCACTCGAGGAGGTGCCGAGGGTGGCACACATACCGAGTAGGGAGACTAGGAT
>NZ_CAKRLH010000091.1 GCF_934359325.1 uncultured Porphyromonas sp. | reverse complement strand
GCCTTCATCTCGTCTCTCGTCAGGATCGCATCCGGTCGGCGGCGACACTGCGAGAGGAGCACTATCAGTGCGATGGAGAGCAGGATCAAGCTGCAGAGACTACGATGCTTCCTCATCACGTATGACGGAGTCCTCCGGTGCTCTGTCCTTAGGTTTCTTACTACCGATATGACCCATCAGGTGAGCAAAAGAGCCGCTGTAGAATACCAGCAGCGCAATCACACCGACCGAAATGCAGGCATCGGCAAAGTTGAATATCGGGCGGAAAAAGATCAGCTCCTCTCCTCCCCAGCCGGGCACCCACTCGGGCCACTGACTGCGGATGATGGGGAAGTAAAACATATCCACTACCTTCCCCTGAAACCAGTCTCCATAGCCGGTCTCCGGCGACGTGGGGAAGATCGTCGCTACCTGCCCGTAGCTGTGGGTGAAAATCTTGCCGTAAAAAATAGAGTCGATGATATTACCCACTGCACCGGCAAAGATAGCGACCAGACAGGTCAGCACACCGCGACCATACCGCCTCCTCGAGACGTAGACCACCAGCCACCCCAACAGCACGCTGGCGACTATGCGGAAGAGAGTCAGGAAGAGCTTGTCAAAAAGCTCCCAGCCAAATGCCATCCCGGGATTCTCCGTAAAGTAGATCTGAAACCAATCTGCCACCACGATGCTTTCGCCGAGCTGCATATGGGTCTTGACCCATATTTTGATAGCTTGGTCAATAACTAAGAGCAGGAGAGCCAGTCCCACAGCGACAGTAAGTCGACGTCGGGGACGATCTGCAGGCATCTCTCTCGGATCAGTGACAGGTCGATCTGCTGTGGAGGGTATGTCGTTGACGCTCACTGTAGACGATAGACTTACCTGTGATTACTTGTATCCGGCGTTCTTTGCTTCGACGCTAAGCGTAGCGTGTGGGACGGCACGGAGCCGCTCCTTAGGGATGAGCTTGCCGGTGATACGGCAGACGCCGTAGGTCTTATTCTCGATGCGGATCAGAGCAGCCTCCAGATTTTGGATAAATTTCTTCTGACGCGCTGCGAGGGATGCTGTCTCCTGGCGAGAGGCGAGGGTCGCCGACTCGGAGAGATTCTTGTACGAGGGCGAGGTGTCGTTGATGTCACTATTCTCGCTTCCGTTCATCGACTCGATCAGCGAGTCGTAGTCCTTACGAGCCTTGTCGAGCTTCTCATTGATGATCTGGCGAAACTCCTCCAGCTCCTCATCAGAGTATCTTACAGTAGCCATGGTTATCTCTTTTACTTGTTTACAATGGTTAGTTCTGCATGTAGGGTTACCTTCTCATCCAGGTCAAGAAGCTCCCCGGTGGAGAGTCCTTCGACGGACTCGATCGATCGAGCCTGTACCTGAGTGGAGATGTAGTCCTTGTGAGCCGCGAGGATCTGCTCCGTCATCGGGGTCTTCTCGAGGCGAATGTCGATCTTATCCTCCACGTCAAAGCCGGAACTCTTGCGGAGATTCTGGATCCGGTTGACCATCTCGCGGGCAAGACCCTCGATACGCATCTCCTCGGTGATCTCCTCGTCGAGAGCGATGGTGATGGAGCCCTCGTTGAGTACCAGCCACCCCGGAACGTCCTCAGAGATTATCTCCACGCTGTTGAGTGTGATCTCCTTGCCCTCGTACTCGGTCTTCCCGGCCTTCTCAAAGGTCTCAATCTCCTCTCGAGACATATTGGTGAGGTATGCAGCCGCTCTCTTCATATCCTTGCCGAAGATCGGTCCGAGGAGTCGGAAATTGGGCTTCACTCTCTTCACCACGAGGTCGGAGGATCCGGAGTCGAAGACCAGCTCCTTCACATTCACCTCGGAGAGGATCAGCTCCTCCACGTGCTTCACCGACTCGATCATCTGAGGATCGGAGGTAAGTACCACCACCTTCTGCAGCGGCTGACGCACCTTCGTGTCCATCTTACGACGGAGTGAGAGTACCATACCGGAGATCCGCTGAGCATAGTCCATAGCCTCCTCCAGTGAGGCATTGATCACTGTGGGATCAGCCTTGGGATAGTCTGTGAGGTGGACGGACTGCGTCTCGTCCTGAGTGAGGTCGCGGTATAGACGATCAGCGTAGAAGGGGGCAAAGGGCGCCATCAGCTTAGCCACCGTGACGAGGCACTCGTAAAGGGTCTCGTAGGCGGAGAGCTTGTCATCGGTCATGCCACCGCCCCAGAAACGCTTGCGAGCAAGGCGGACATACCAGTTGCTCAGCTGGTCTGTCACCATAGCAGCTATCTCGCGACCGGCCTTTGTCGGTTCGTAGTCCTCGAGGTCAGACTTCACCTCGGTGATCAGTGAGTGGAGCCGCGAGAGGATCCATCGATCCAGCTCAGGTCGCTCCTCAAGAGGGATCCTACGAGCAGTCGCGGGGTCGAAGTTGTCGATATTTGCGTAAAGAGCGAAGAAAGAGTAGGTGTTGTGCAGTGTGCCAAAGAGCTTGCGCGTCACCTCGTCGACGCCCGAGGGGTCAAACTTCAGGTTGTCCCACGGTGAGGAATTGGTGATCATATACCACCTCAGAGCGTCTGCCCCCTTCTGCTCCATAATCATGAAGGGGTCTACGCTATTGCCGAGGCGCTTCGACATCTTATTTCCATTCTTATCCAAGACGAGACCATTTGAGATCACGTGCTTGTAGGCGACACTGTCAAAGAGCATCGTCGCAATGGCATGGAGGGTAAAGAACCACCCCCTCGTCTGGTCCACTCCCTCGGCAATGAAGTCGGCCGGGAAGTAGCCCCTCTCATCCACCATCTCGCGGTGCTCAAAGGGGTAGTGCAGCTGAGCATAGGGCATTGCCCCGGAGTCAAACCACACATCAATGAGGTCAGTCTCCCTAACCATTGGCCGCCCCTTGCTGTCGCAGAGGATCAGGTCGTCCACATAGGGTCGGTGGAGATCGATCCGCTCGTAATTATCGTCCGTATACTCACCTACGACAAACCCTCGATCGGCAAGGGGATTGCTCTTCATCAGCCCCTTCTCCACCGAGAGGTCGATCTCGCGCGAGAGCTCCTCGACGGATCCGATACACTTCAGCTCGCTGTAGTCCTCGTTGTGCCAGATCGGCAGAGGAGTACCCCAGTAGCGTGAGCGGGACAGGTTCCAGTCCTGGAGGTTCTCCAGCCACTGCCCAAAGCGTCCCGTGCCGGTAGACTCCGGCTTCCAGGTGATCGTCTTATTGAGCTCAATCAGTCGCTCCTTGACTGCCGTGGTGCGGATAAACCAGCTGTCCAGCGGGTAGTAAAGGATCGGCTTGTCGGTCCTCCAGCAGTGGGGGTAACTGTGAGTAAATTTCTCGATCCTGTATACCTGGCCTCTCTCCTTGAGTGCCATACAGAGGTCAATATCGAGAGAGTCGGCATCGGACGGCTTGTCGAGGTAGGCGTTCTTGACATAGCGACCGGCGTAGACTCCGTACTGAGCAACGTCCACCCGCTCCTCCACGAAGTGTGGGTCTAGATCCTCGAGGGTGTAAAACTTCCCCTCGGGATCAACCATTGGCACCTCCTTGCCCCCCTTGTCAATGAGCATCATGCCGGGGATCTGCTCCTTCTTGCCGAGCGCATTATCATCGGCACCGAAGGTGGGTGCTATGTGGACGATGCCGGTACCATCCTCGGTGGTGACAAAGTCAGCTGCCACCACCCTCAGAGCCCCCTCATCAGGCTTGACCCAGGTAAAGAGCTGCTTGTATCTCAGTCCTACGAGGTCAGACCCCTTATATCGGGCAACGATGCGGTAGGGCATCACCTTGCTCCCCTTCTCGGGGGCCTCCATCGGCAGCTCCTCGCCCTCCGGACTGAGATAGGCAGAGAGGCGCGGCTCCGCCAGCATGACGGTGATCGGCTCTAGGGAGTAGGGGTTAAATGTCTGCACCGCCACATAGTCGATCCCGCTACCGACAGCGAGAGCCATATTGGAGGGAAGTGTCCACGGCGTAGTGGTCCAGGCGGCGAAGTAGGCGGTCCCATGACCCTGTATCTCCTCAGCGGGATCGATGATCTCCATCAGTGCTGTGCAGGAGGTGTCCTTCACGTCCCTATAGGCACCCGGCTGACTCAGCTCATGGGAGCTGAGTCCGGTGCCAGCGGCGGGAGAGTAGGGCTGTATGGTGTATCCCTTGTAGAGCAGATCCTTCTCGAAGAGCTGCTTCAGGAGATACCACAGGGTTTCTATGTAGCGATTGTCGTAGGTGATGTAGGGGTGATCCAGATCCACCCAGTAGCCCATCTCAGACGTGAGCTTGCGCCACTCGGCGGTGTACTTCATCACCTCCTTGCGGCACGCTTCATTGTACTCATCGACTGAAATCTTGGTGCCGATGTCCGCCTTGGTGATGCCAAGCTTCTTCTCCACACCGATCTCTACCGGCAGTCCGTGGGTGTCCCACCCAGCCTTGCGGTCGACGAGGAAGCCCTCCATCGTCTTGTAGCGGCAGATAATATCCTTGATCGTGCGAGCCATGACGTGGTGGATCCCCGGCATACCATTAGCTGAGGGAGGACCCTCATAGAAGATAAACCTCGGTGCCCCCTCGCGCCACTTGAGTGAGGCCTCGAAGGGATCTTCTCTCTTCCACAACTCCAGCACCTCCCGATCAATACTCGAGAGGCTTAGCTGATCGTAAGTCTTATAATTCTTCTTCGTCATGCTCATATCTGCTCATTCCACAGCATCCCCTCTTCCCTCCGAGCGGACGCTGTGCGAAGTACGATTGGGTACCTCTGCAATTTTGTCACGCAAAGATACGCTTTTTTGTCCACTAGCCTGTTGTCCTGTGTTCGCTGGGCTGGGTAAGCGCATCCGAATCTTCTCTCACAAGTCTTCGATCTCATAACCCTTAGACGGAGACTGTACAAGGATGGACACACCAGATTGGTAATCAGAAGGTAGTGGTTCGTCATTTCTATTACCGGTAATAGTTTTGACTAATACCGGTAATAGTGTCAACTAATACCGACTATAGTTTTGTCTAATACCGATATTAGTCAAAGGGTGACTCAGAGTAAAACAAATACTCTCCGAGCGGATTGGTGATCCTTCTGAGGCTTCCGATTATTATTGACTTGGTGGTTGAGGTATCCTCTTGATGAAATAAAAGCAGCCACCCTGACGGACAAAGGTTGTCTCGCCAGAGTGGCTGCTTGTCTCGGTTTCTGATCAGTAGAGCAGTAACTCCCTCAGTCGGATCCTGTCTGACTCGTCGAAGTCCAGCACCTTGTCCATATAGTTTTCCAGGGTGCCGTACTTATTCTCGATGTCGGTCATGATGGAGAGAAGGTCGCTGGGTCGACAGCGGAAGAACTCCGTCAGGGCCTCCTGTCTGCCTGGTGCAAAGCGAAATCCCTGAGGCGCCAGCTGCTCCACAGGGAGCAGGGCGTTGCTCAGCAGATAGTCCGAGAGAATATCTGACCTGGAGACGCCCAGGCTGTACTGGATCAGCATGACGAGGAAGGCGGTCCGGTCCTTGCCCCACTCATCGCTGATCATCACCGGATAGTGGTCCGGGTCGAGGAGGTAGTGGAGGGCGGCGGAGAGCTGCTCAGGATTTTCATATGCCAGACTATTGAACATATCGTGGACGAAGAGGATCACCCCCTCCTGGGTCATGGCTCCGTTACCGATCCTTTCCAGGACAGATTTGTAGTCGACCGGGGTATTGGCGGCGAAGTCCTTCTGGAGGACATTCCCGATGCCATTAGTGAGGTAGACAAATGAGTAGGAGTCGCTCAGGACGACATTATGCTTCAGTCCTATAGAGGAGATGATGAGGCTGTCCCTCGGTGTGAGCTGGCGATACCTTCCCCCGCGGTAGAGCTGACCCCATTTCATCTGATACCCCTGATCGGTCATATATCCACCGGCGTCTCTGAGGTTGGAGAATCCCTCCGTCGGTATGACCCTTGTCCCCGTGACCCTTACCTCTCGGTCGTCAAATACGAGGAGGAAGTAGTGTCTGGTAAAGAAGCTGCCCTCGGTCGCAAATGTTGCCCACTCCTTCCCGATAGGCTCCACCTTGGTCGGCTGAACCGGATAACTGCCTGCGTCATCAGAAGCGTAGATGGCAACCTCGCCACTCATCCCCGGACGGACCTGCCATCGCACCACATAGTTGCCGCTGTCGGCGACATCAGCACCGGTGC
>NZ_CAKRLH010000090.1 GCF_934359325.1 uncultured Porphyromonas sp. | reverse complement strand
TGGAATAGAGGGAGATCACTCTATAGAGCAGAGACAAATGGACTTCAGAGACTTAGTGATGGAGCGCTACAGCGTCCGTCAGTGCGATACGACACGCGAGATACCGGAGGAGGATATGCAGCTGATCCTCGATGCGGCGGTGCAGGCCCCTACAGCGTGCAATAATCAGCCCTTCCGCATTTACCGGATCCGCAGCCGGGAGATGCGCGATCGTGCGGAGCAGTGGTACGATAGAGCCCACTTCCGTACCGCCCGCGAGGTGCTCCTGATCGTGGGGGAGGATGCCGCAGCCTACGTCTATCCGGATAAGCGGGACAACTCCCTCTACACCGACACCGCCATTGCCATCGCCTACATGCAGCTCCAGGCTGAGGACCTCGGGATCGGCTCCGTCTGGATCAACGCCTTCGACCGACCCCTCTGCGCCCGGGATATGGGACTGGAGATGGGGAAGGAGACTCCCGTCGCGCTCCTCGCTCTCGGTTACCCACTCCCCGACGCCAAGCAGCCGACCCGCAAGCGGAAGAGCATGGACGACTTAGTCAAGACGATCTAACCCTTTTCATCAATAATCATGAGGAAAATACTCCTAACCTTACTCGCCATCAGTGGTCTCGCACTCACTGCCGCCGCACAGGACTCAGGCGAACTCCGTGACCGCATCACTGTCACCGGATGGGGGCAGACCTACTACGACGCTGCCTTCGGCCCCGATGTCCGCGGGACCAATACCTTTGCCATCAATAAGATCAACCTCGTCGCCAAGGGTCAGATCACCGACCGCTGGAGCATGGGGATCCTCTTCCAGATGCACAGCCCGGCGAAGCTCAAGGAGCTCTGGCTGCAGTATACCCTGATGCCCCAGCTTAGGATCCGCATCGGGGAGATGAAGACCCCCTTCGGCATGGAGAATCAGATCCCCCCCTCTCTCCTCCCCCTCACCTCCGGCTGGACGATGCCCACCTGCTACTTTGCCGGCGTCAGCGGTGACCCGCTCTACCGCGGCACCTCCGGGCGAGACATCGGGCTCGAGCTGTCGGGCGACCTCTGGGGCAAGATCCTCTCCTACAAGCTTGCCGTCATGAATGGTCAGGGGCTGAATACCCTCGACCTCGGCACCACAAAGATGTATGGCGGTGCGCTCTACGTACGCCCCTACAGCGGCATCACCCTCCACACCTCCTACCTCGGTGGCGAGATGCATGCGATGGGCACCCGGGGAGCCATCAAGGCGGGAGACCCGTACAAGCGTAGCAGCGTCAGTGCCGGTCTCAGCCTCGACTACCGCCCTGTCACCCTGTCCGCCGAGTACCTCATCGCGGATACAGATGAGACGATCGGAGACGGAGCCTATGTCATGGTGGTGGGACACCTGCCGAAGAGCTTCGAGCTCTACGGCGCAGTCGACTGGCTCCGGACGGACAGGAGTGCGAGCGAGAGCCTCCTCACCGGCACGGTGGGCGTCCAGAGATGGTTTGCCAAGAAGTGCCGCTGGCAGCTCGAGTACCGCTTCCCCGGCACCTTAGGCTCTGATGAGGGCTTCGGACCGGTGCACCACATCAGGACGCAGGTGCAGTTCGGATTCTAAGCGAAAAATATCGTACCTTTGCCACACATCTAAGGAGAGTTGGCAGAGTGGACGAATGCGGCGGATTCGAAATCCGTTGTAGTGCAAGCTACCGGGGGTTCGAATCCCTCACTCTCCGCCCGAACAACCCGCTTATACTCGGTTACAGCAGTATAAGCGGGTTGTCTGTGTCTTGCGTGTGGCTCAGAAGTGGGGGAAGAGGGTAGGACTGGACTAAAAATGGGGTACAAATTTCCATTTACCCCATTTTGGGGTATGTGGGTGTTAAGTAGCTCGTTCAGAACTACACAAAAAGAGGTGACCGCCCGGGGTAGGGTGGTCACCTCCTGTTCCAAATCACACACCCCGGAGGGTGCGACACTATCCGCCCAAGTGACTCGCTTATACTCGGTTATGCGAGTATAGGCGGGTCTCTCGTATACTCAGAGCAGGTTAGGATGGGTTACAGCGACACGCCGGGGAAGTCGGCGAACTCGGCGAGGAGGTCTCCCTTGAAGGTGAGATTGCCAGGGCTGACGCGTTTGAGACTCGTCCATCGGCAGCGTAACCGCATCCGCAAGGATGCCCGTCCGTAGGCATCGGTCGAGCCACGAAGTGGCGAAGACCGATGTATAAGCGTTTATTTCGTATCCCGACCCCTTGCGGGTCGCCGTCACATCGGAGATGAGCGATAAGAGACCTTTGCAAAAGTCTTGATAAGAGACACCACCCATCCGCATACCTAAGCATCAGCCTCTCTGACGGGCTTCAGATAGCTTACTGTATAGCTCAGATGCGTCAGGTCTGCGACCCCAAACTAAACCCGGGTTTAGAATTCACCGAACTCTTACCTGCCCAGCACAATACTCTCCGGCACCGGGGATCCCTGACGGGATCCGCCTACCGTGGCATAGGGGATGAATGTGGCATCGTACAGGGGCGGGGTGAATGAGGAGGGGGACCGGCGGGTAAGCCCCTGCGGGATCGGGTGGGCGAGGTAAAACTCAAATGCGAGACCTTTGCATAATACCCCGTCTGCGGCGTCACTTTCGAGATTCGGGCTTGGTCATGTGTGTAATCACACTCCCTTCGCCCTCACTCTCAGTTCCTTGCATCTGAGGTGTTCTGCAAAGTCCCTGCCGAAAAAGCGGTGCTTTTTCGGCGAAAGAACGTTTTGCAAAGGTCTCAATGCGTTAGCCCTGCGGACTCTGCCGGGAGTCCTTGGAGAACTTATCTAAATATTGTACCTTTGCAGTCACAAGCGGGGGTCGGGAGATCTGCTTGACGGCTCGGTAGCTCAACTGAATAGAGCATCTGACTACGGATCAGAAGGTTATAGGTTTGAATCCTATCCGAGTCACTTCCCGACAGTCGCACTGACTGTCTCGGAGTGTGGGTGACCATACTTCGGCCCGGTAGCTCAACTGAATAGAGCATCTGACTACGGATCAGAAGGTTATAGGTTTGAATCCTATCCGGGTCACTTTTTTGCGTATTTAATTTGTTAAACATCACTTTGGATGCCTCCGGTTGTGACAATCGGGGGCTTCATCTTTTTATGCCCTCTCCCCTCGGGATCCTGCTTCATCCTTTGCAAAAGTGATTATTATAACTATCTTTGCATAGGAAGTATAAGCACTATGCCTAAGGAGAAGCCCAGAAAACAGAGGAGCCGCAAGACCGCCTCCCGGAAGGGACAGCGGGATCGTATGCTACAGGCGTACGACTACCTGAGGTCGCACAATTTCGTTGAGACGACCGACGATGTCGCGCTCCGCATGGGGGTCAATCGGTCCTCCGTCCGATCCGCTCTCTCCCGAGGCGGGACTTATATGTCCCTTCGGCTGATCGATGCCTTCCTCGGAGCCTTTGAGGGCATATTCTCCCGCGACTGGATGGTGGATGGGGTGGGGGAGATGCTCGCTGATGGGGAGGTCTTCTCTACTTCGCCTCATCCGACCCGGAGTGACCGGGTCAGCCATCTGATGGAGCGGGAGGGACTCACCTATGGAGAGATGACTAAGGAGGTTGGGCTGAGCAGTGCATCGACGCTCTTCCGCATCACCCGCTATGGACAGAGACCGCAGGACGGAACGCTGGACAAGATCCTGGAGCGGTACCCCAAGTATAGCCGCGACTGGCTCTATGCCGGAGTCGGACCGATGCTGAGGACCCCTGAGGGCTCCCGCAAGGAGCACGAGGTACCGGAGGAGCTGGATGAGGAGACCGCGGCGATCAGTACAGCCATCCCTTACATTCCCTCGCAGACGATGAGGTTTCCCCTCGTCGAGGATCCGGCGGTTGCCGGGACGCTCACCAGCTTCGGCGACCCTGATCCGGAGGGCGTGCGGATGATCGAGGTGCCGGTGGATCGCCCCTATCGCGGGACCTATCGCATATTTACCATACGAGGCGACTCGATGGACGATGGCACCAGTAAGGGGCTTGCCGAGGGAGACCGGGTACTGGCGCGTAGTGTAGATCGGGACTACTGGCTCGACGGTCTCCACACCCGCGACTGGCTCTACTTCATCTTCGTTACCCGGACCGAGGGGATCGTGATCAAGCAGGTGGTGGCTCAGGATCCTGCCCGGGGACTCTTCCGGCTACACTCGCTCAATCCCTTTTACCACGACTTCGACCTCCATGTATCGGATGTCGTGGCGATCTATAATGTCATCGAGATCGTCTCCAGACGTCTGACCGTATGAGTGTCCGAAATATCATCTTCGACCTGGGCGGGGTGTTGCTGATAGACCGCCCTGAGGAGAGTCTCCGCCGCTTCGACCGGCTCGGCTTCGTGGAGGCGCGCCACCTGCTCTCGCCCTATCCTGCGGAGGGGCTCTTCCCTGACCTGGAGGTGGGACGGTTCTCCAAGGAAGAGTGCCTCGATCTCGTCCGTCGGAGATATGGTCATGCCCTCACCGTGGAGGACTTTACCTGGGCGCTCGTCGGCTATGCGGGCGAGGTGGAGCTCTACAAGCTGGACTATCTCCGGGAGCAGCTGACCAACTGTCGGCTCTTCCTCGCCACCAATACCAATGCCTTCCTCTACGACTACTATCGGTCGCCCCGCTTCCTCCCCTCCGGCGAGTCGCTGGAGAGCTACTTCGAGCGCTGCTACGCCTCTCACCTCCTTCATATGAAGAAGCCCGACCCTCGGTTTTACCACCTGATCTTAGAGGAGAATGGTCTGGACCCCCGGGAGACCATTTATATCGATGATCGGGAGGAGAATGTCCGGGCAGCGAGTCAGCTCGGGATGAGGACCCTTCGCCCGATGAATGGCTCCGACTGGCGGAGTGACCTGGAGAAGCTACGCCGCCATGAGTGACGAGACACCCATCACTTCCTACCGCTCCCTCACCGGGGAGGGAGCTGGGCTCTACAGCGAGCTGCGGAGTCGCTTCATCTCACGGGCAGTCCCGGTCACCTCGGTGGAGGAGGCGATGGCAGTGGTCGAGGAGGAGCGCGCCAAGTACCACGATGCACGCCACTGCTGCTGGGCCTATGTGGTCGGCATCCGGGAGCGGGAGGAGCGGTGCAGCGATGACGGGGAGCCCTCCTCCACGGCGGGGAAGCCGATCCTCGGGAGGATCCATGCCCTCGAGCTGACCAATGTCGTGGTGACTGTGGTACGCTACTTCGGCGGCAAGCTCCTCGGCACCTCAGGGCTAATCGTCGCCTACCGCGAGGCGGCCCGACTGGCGCTCGATGATGCGCCGATCGAGGAGACGCTCCTCACGACCGCGCTCACCCTGCGCTTCCCTTACGATCGGATCAATCCGGTGATGATGCTCCTGAGGGACTACGAGGCGGAGACACTTGACTCCACCTCCGACCTGGAGGGATATATATGGCAGGTGGCGGTGGAGGACGCCCGCCTGCCACTCTTCCTCGAGGCTGCCCGGTCGCTCTATTACCTCCGTATGGACCCCGACCCGGAGGAGCAAACTTCTTAGGGGTGTCCGGAGCCTTTACTATATCGTATGAAAAAACTCTATCTCATAGACCAGCGGGACTCCTTTGTCTACAACCTTGCCCAGCTCCTCCGCGAGGGGTGCGGGGCTGAGGTGAGGGTGATCCCCGAGGAGGCGCTCGCCGAGCCGGGCGTCCTGGACGGTGCCGACGGTGTGGTGCTCTCGCCCGGTCCCGGCGTCGTGGAGGAGCATCCCCTGTCGCTCCGCTTCCTCAGACGACAGGCGGAGGTACTGGAGCCCCTCCCCGTCCTCGGGGTCTGTATGGGGCATCAGGAGATAGGGACGCTCTACGGTATGGAGCTCTATCGGCTGGACCACCCCCGGCATGGCGTTGCGTCGCGCATCACTTGGCGAGACCGATCCTACCCGCCGATGACCGTAGGGCGGTACCACAGCTGGGCCCTCAGGGAGACCGACGAGAGCCGTAGTCAGATCAGCATCCTGGCCGACACGGTGGAGGACGGGGTGGTGATGGCGATCCGGCACAGGACGCTCCCGCTGACGGGGCTACAGTTCCATCCCGAGAGTATACTCACCCCTCAGGGAGGTCTGCTTCTGAGAGACTGGTGTCGCACTCTCTGACTCGGTCGGGGACTTGAGGGGCAAGGAGATATTTCGTACCTTTGCCCCCGCGTTTCACCTCCAGGGTCGAGTACCTCTCGGAGAGACCGTGGGACG
>NZ_CAKRLH010000089.1 GCF_934359325.1 uncultured Porphyromonas sp. | reverse complement strand
AGACCGAGGCTGCTCATCTTCTTCATCATCTTCTTGGCGGAGTTGAATTGCTTGATCAGCCGATTCACCTCCTGTATGTCATTTCCGCTGCCTGCAGCGATACGCTTCCGTCGCTCAGCGTTGATGATGTCAGGATTGGCGCGCTCCTCGGGCGTCATCGAGCGGATGATTGCCTCGATCCCGCTAAAGGCGCTATCGTCTACGTCTAAGTCCTTGATCGCACTGCCGACACCGGGGATCATGGCCAAGAGATCCTTGAGGTTACCCATCTTCTTGATCTGCTGGATCTGCTCGAGGAAGTCGTCGAAGTCAAACTTATTCTTCCTGATCTTGCTCTCCAGCTGGGCTGCTTTCTTCTCGTCGTACTGCTGCTCCATCCGCTCCACGAGGGAGACGACATCGCCCATCCCGAGGATGCGGTCCGCCATACGGGTGGGGTAAAAGACGTCGATCGCCTCCATCTTCTCCCCCGTACCGATGAAGAGGATAGGCTTGTCGACCACAGTCCGGATCGAGAGTGCAGCACCGCCTCGGGTATCACCATCCAGTTTCGTCAGGACGACGCCATCGAAGTCGAGCCGGTCGTTGAATTCCTTTGCCGTATTCACCGCATCCTGTCCTGTCATCGAGTCGACGACGAAGAGGATCTGAGTCGGTCTAACGGCCGCCTTGATATTGGCGATCTCGGTCATAAGCACATCGTCGACGGCGAGACGACCAGCAGTATCGATGATGATAGTGTCACGACCATTCATCTTCGCAAAGGCGAGCGCCCGCTCAGCGATTGCCACCGGATCCTGACACCCCTCCTCGCTGTAGACAGGTATGCCGATCTGAGCGGCAATCACCTTGAGCTGCTCGATGGCGGCTGGGCGATAGACATCCCCGGCGACAAGCAGAGGCTTCAGCCCCTTCTTCTTGTGCAGCATATTGGCGAGCTTGCCGGCAAATGTGGTCTTACCTGAGCCCTGTAGACCCGACATCAGGATGATATTGGGATCCGCATCGGTTCTCAGCTCCACCTCGGTGCCGCCCATGCAGCGCGTCAGCTCATCGTGGACGATCTGGACCAACTTCTGTCCCGGCTTGATGGAGGAGACCACCTTCTCGCCCACCGCCTTGTCGAGGACGCTCTTCGTAAAGTCGGAGGCAACGGTATAATTGACATCGGCCTCCAGCAATGCCTTACGTATGTCCTTGACGGTGTCAGCGACATTAAGTTCGGTGATGGATCCCTCTCCCTTTAGGTTCTTAAAGGACTCAAGAAGTCGGTCCGATAGACTCTCAAACATATATATACGGTGTTATTTACAGGTACAAGCAATTATTGATTGCGGGCCACCGGCCCGCCCATAACCTTGCAAATCTACTAAAAAAGCCCCATCCCCCATCCGCCATATTTGCAGCCATCAGGGGGTGACGCATTAGAGCTTTACCTCGCTCGCCCGGTTCCGCACGGGCTTACCCGCCAGTCCCCCTCCTCATTCACCCCGCCTCCGACCGATCCCGCATTCATCCCCTATGCCGGCGGGAGGCGGATCCCATCAGGGATCCCCGGCGCCGGGGAGTATCGTATCGAGCTGGATAGAGGACGATGAATTCTAAACCCGGTATTAGTGATCACTAAACCCGGTAATAGTGATGACTAATACCGGGTTTAGTTTGGGATCGCAGGGCTTTATCTGGAGTCTGGCTCTTGGGTCTTCCCACTATTGATCCTACTCGACTTTCGGTTAGTAGAGCAGCAGCTCCCTCAGCCTGATCCTGTCCGACTCATCGAAGTCCAGCACCTTATCCATATAGTTCTCTATGGAGCCGTACTTATTCTCTATATCGGTCATGATGGAGAGTAGGTCACTGGGTCGGCAGCGGAAGAATTCCGTCAGAGCCTCTTGTCTGCCGGGAGCGAAGCGAAACCCCTGAGGAGCTAACTTCTCCACCGGGAGCAGGGCGTTGCTCAGCAGGTAGTCCGAGAGGATGTCTGACCGGGAGACGCCCAGGCTATACTGTATCAGCATAATGAGGAAGGCTGTGCGATCCTTCCCCCACTCATCGCTGATCATCACCGGATAGTGATCCGGATCGAGGAGGTAGTGGAGGGCGGCAGAGAGCTGCTCAGGATTCTCATACGCCAGACTATTGAACATATCGTGGACGAAGAGAACCACTCCCTCCTGAGACATGGCTCCATCGCTGATCCTCTTCAGTACCGACTTGTAGTCGACCGGGGTATTGGCCGCAAAGTCCTTCTGGGGGATATTCCCGATGCCGTTGGTGAGGTAGACAAATGAGTAGGCGTCGCTTAGGACGACATTATGCCTCAGTCCTATGGAGGAGATGACGAGACTGTCCCTTGGGGTGAGGGAGCGATACCTCCCCCCTCTGTAGAGTCTGCCCCATCTCATCTGGTACCCCTGATCGGTCATGTATCCGCCGGCATCCCTGAGGTTGGAGAACCCCTCCGTCGGTATGACTCTGGTGCCGGTGACCCTCACCTCTCGTTCGTCAAAGACCAAGAGAAAGTAGTGTCTGGTGAAGTAGGTGCCATCGGATGCAAATGTCGTCCACTCCTTCCCGATCGGCTCTACCTTTGTCGGCTCTGTGGGGTAGCTGCCGGCGTCGTCAGAAGCATAGATCGCCACCTCGCCGTTCATGCCGGGACGGACCTGCCACCGTACCACATAATTCCCGCTGTCAGCGACATCAGCACCGGTGCTGATGTCGTAGTACGCCTTCCTGGCACATGAGGTGAGACTCAAGCAGGCAAGAAGCGGAGTGATGAGGGCTAGGACTTTGCTCTGAAGCATCTGTATTGGACTGTCTGTTGATCTGAGGACAAATCTACGTAAAGGAGAGATATCACGTTTGCTTTTACCTTTATTTCTAATTCTTTGACAGCGGTTTGATCTTTTCTTTCCCCTTTTCACCGAGTTATGATTTTATTCTGTTAGGTTTGTACAGTCATATCCATAGACGTAGACGTAAATGAGTAGAGACGAGATACGAGATGAGATCCTCTCCATTGAGGACTTAGGGGAGATGGTACCTTTTTTTAAGACTCTGGTCGGAAGGGGCTTGGGTAAGTGGTTGATGCGGATCCTTGGGGTCGATGAGATCAATCAGCTCAATGCCGACCTCTGTCATCTCAAGGGACCGGACTTTGCGAGTGCGGCACTCCGTCACCCCTCGGTCAACGTGAAGTACAGGATCCATGGAGAGGAGAATCTCGACCTCATACGAGAGGGGCAGTTCCTCACCGTCTCCAATCATCCCTTCGGCGGCATCGATGGGCTGATCCTCGTGGATATCGTGGGACACATCCGCCCGGACTACAAGGTGCTGGTCAATTCGGTCCTCTCCCACATCTCCTCCCTTGAGGAGATGTGGGTGCCGGTCGTCCCCGACAGGCAGGCCAGCAGGAGGTATGTCCACGACCCGTCAGTCAATGTCAAGAGCCTGCGAGGTCTGGTGAGGGAGTTTCAGGCAGGATATCCCTTCGGGATCTTCCCCGCAGGCGGGGTGGGGCACTTCTCTCTCCGACATGGTCTTCCTGTAGAGAATCCATGGAAGGCCTCCAGCCTGCGCATCCTCAGACGAGCCGATCGTCCGATCTTTCCCATAATGTTTGGCGGGCGTAATTCGAGACTATTCTACTATATGAAGAATCGTATCTCCGTGGTCAGCGACCTGATGTTGCCGTCGGAGATCCTGAATAAGCAGGGCGAGACCATAGATGTCTACGTAGGAGTACCCATAATGCCGGATGAGACGGCCCACTTGACGGATCTCAGGAGCTACGGCGAGTACCTCACCCGCCGCAGTATGAGTCTCCTCCCCCGAGCCATGTATCAGCCACGGAAGGGGGCAAAGTCTCTGCTTGTCGAGCGAAACGACTGACAGCACAAGGTGATAAAATGTGTACCTTTGGGGATGTGAAACAATCCCATAGGACAAAACCATAATGAACTCACGACAACATTTCCCCCACACGCTGGTATTCAGCGTCCTTATCGTTGCTCTCCTGGCGACAGGCTGCTCCCTTGTCCCCCTTACCGGACGCCGTCAGATCAATCTCGTCTCCGACGCACAGGTGGTTGCGATCAGTGAGCAGCAGTACCGATCCTTCATCTCCAATGCCCCCAAGAGCCGTGACGTGGCACAGGCAGCGAGGACGCGCGATATGGGGAAGCGCATCGCTGCTGCCACGGAGAGATACCTCCGGTCTATCGGGCAAACAGAGGATATAAAGTACTTCCGGTGGGAGTTTAATCTCATTGCTTCCGATCAGGTCAATGCCTTCTGCATGCCGGGAGGTAAGATCGTCGTCTATGAGGGGATACTCCCCGTCGCACGGACCGATGATGAGCTGGCGACAGTGATTGCCCACGAGGTGGCTCACGCCGTCGCCAAGCACTCCAATGAGCGACTTTCTCAGGCGATCCTTCGCCAGTATGGCGGGCAGGCTCTGGGACAGATCCTATCAGGAAGCTCTGCCGGAGCACAGGTGATCGGCAGTGTCCTCTACAGCGTCGGGGGGAAGCTCATCTTTGAGCTCCCCTACTCGCGCAAGCAAGAGTATGAGGCGGATCAGATCGGTCTCTATCTGATGGCACTGGCGGGATATGACTACCACAATGCGCCTAATCTCTGGGTCAGGATGGCTAGTCGCAGCGGCGGCGGTAATCAGAGTGAAGTGATGAGCTCTCACCCCAACGACCAAAACCGTATCAAGGCTATCCGTGAAGAGATCCCCCGCGTAGAGGCCTTCATGAGAGGAGGCGGGAAAGTGCCACCCTCCGCTGTCCCTGCTGCATCCAAGACTAAGGCTACTAAGTCTAAGAGTAAGGGCAAGGAACCCCTCATTACTCACTATTGAGTTATCCCCCATTTATATTAGTCACTAATTCATCAAGATAATCAAGTAATACCATGGTTGATCTAACCACCACTTATGCCGGACTGAAGCTCAAGAGTCCGATCATCGCCGCAAGCTCAAGCCTTACTGCTTCGCCCGCAAAGATCAAGACCTTTGCCGAGGCTGGCGCAGGTGCTGTCATACTTAAGTCCATCTTTGAGGAGCAGATCCAGAATGAGGCTGCAGATACCTACGATCAGTCACACGACTTCCCTGAGGCCTACAACTACATCAAGGAGTACTCCGAGGAGCACTCGATCCGTCAGCATGTGCAGCTGGTACGTGAGGTAAAGGCGGGAGTGGACATCCCTGTCTTTGCGAGCATCAATTGCTCCAGTGCCGAGGGGTGGACCGACTACGCCAAGAGCCTCTCTGACGCCGGAGCAGATGGACTGGAGCTTAATGTTATGCGCATCGAGACCGATCGGACGCAAGACTATGGCGAGCCGGAGCGCGCCATCATCAAGATAGTCACTGAGCTGAGGGAGTCGGGATACAAGAAGCCGCTTGTGGTGAAGATCTCTAAGTACTACAGCAACCTGATCCGGCTCTGCGCAGATCTCCATATGGTAGGTGCGGACGGTGTGGTTCTCTTCAATAGATCCTACATGCCGGACGTTGACTTGTCAGCAGAGCGTCTCACGGCGGGACCGGTCTTCAGTAGCCCGAGTGACTTCTACGATGGTCTACGCTTCACGGCTCTCGTACGTGGAGCTGTCCCCGGTCTCTCTGTCTCCATCTCTTCTGGTGCTCGCAATGGCAAGGACGTCCTCAAGGGGGTACTCGCCGGGGCCAACGCCATCCAGATGGCTTCGATCCTGTATGGAAAGAAGGAGAAGGCTATTACCGAGTCGCTGGACGAGGTGAAGAGCTGGATGGAGGAGCACAAGTACGAGAGCATTACCGAGATGACCGGTCGTCTGGCAGCTGAGCAGGTCGATAAGGCCAACTTCCTCGCCCGCTCGCAATTCATGAAGTACTTCGACTCCCCCGATGCAGGACATCCTACAAACACCTTTAGTGGAGCGGTAGAGCGTCCGAGAGGCTAATCTCATAATGGCTAATCGTCTCCTACCGGACTATGCTGGGACGCTCGTCGACCGTGGACTGATTGCTCAGCTCTCGTCTATTCGGCTGAGAGAAGCGATCCCGCATGCTCTGCTCTTCTGTGGAGATGATGGTGGAGAGGCTCTTCCTTTAGCCCTTGCGTTTGCTCGTCATATCCTATGCGAGGATCCCGGGGAGGATGCTTGTGGACACTGTGAGTCCTGCAGGCAGATGGACTTGTGGGACAATCCTGACTTCTACCTCTGCTATCCGGTCATCAAGGCGGACTCCAGGGAGG
>NZ_CAKRLH010000088.1 GCF_934359325.1 uncultured Porphyromonas sp. | reverse complement strand
ATCGTAGACTTCCTCACCCGTCTGAGTACCAACGACCTCTCCAAGGAGACCCACCACGACATACAGGCCTACATGCGTTGTGCCACCGAGATCGAGAGCATGGGCGACTCCTGCTTCAATATCGGTCGCGCTCTACGTCGCCAGCGCAGCAACTCTGTCGAGATGACTCCTGAGCTGGTCGCCACGCTCCTCGAGCTCCATACGCTCTGCGAGCAGATCCTCGATAATACGGTCGCCACCGTGGAGACCTACCCGAGGGATGAGTCCTTCTTCTACAAAGCGCAGAATCTTGAGAATGAGATGAACAACCGACGGGATGCCCTTGAGAAACAAAATATCGCCGACGTCAATACGCTCAAGTACCCCTACGAGTCCTCCGTCTACTACGTCGACGACATCGATGAGTACGAGCACTTCGCCGACTACGCCATCAATGTGGTGGAGGCGCTGACCAATAAGAAGCACTAAGAGCGACCACCCTCTATAAGCAGAGCCCCGAGCGGAAAACGACCGCCCGGGGCTCTTTTTTTTTATTACTTCCGTCCGAAGTCGGCCGGGATCTCACCCAGTACCTCCGTGGGCCACTTCCGGAGGTCGTACTTAGTCAGGTCGTGTCGCTGCAGCCAGAGGATCGCCCGGTCGATGTGGCGGAAGAGCTCCTCCGTGCGGTCATCGCGAGGGAGCTTCGTCTTGCAGACTTTATTCTGCACCCAGCGGATCGCATTTCGGCTATCGGAGTAGATCGGGACGAAGTACCCCATCTGCTCCTCCCATGCGAGGGCGTGGACGATGGCGAGGAATTCGCCTATGTTATTCGTCCCCCTCGGGTAGACCTGGCTGTGGAAGACCTCGTCTCCCGTCTCCACGTAGACACCTCGGTACTCCATACGCCCCGGATTGCCCTGCGAGGAGGCGTCAACGGCGATTGCGTCGGGCGAGATGGAGGCTTTCGCCTGATCGTAGTTCGGTGCGGGCTCCTTCTCCTTTTTCGTCCCGGTGCCGTAGTACTGCTCCGGTCCGTCGGCGAGGATCCGCTCCGCATCGGCGTGCGTGATGCCCTTGAAGGACTTGTACTTCGCCCCCTTCACCCCCACCACAAGGGGTTTGCAGTCGTCCCAGCTGTCGAAGACGCCCGTCTCCCGACCCGACCAGACGACATAGACCTTAGGCTCGTCGTTACCCTTCATACTTTGACCTCTTCTCGTGGGACATACCTCTCGCTCGCCACGTAGAGCAGCGCAATCCCCTCCGCCTCGAGACGGATGGGGCACTCGGTGACGCTATTGAGTGTCATCTGCCAATGCTTCGGGTAGATCGCCTTGTGGAAGGGGTAGGTCACCCCCTCGGCACTCATCGGCAGGTGGTCTTGGGAGAAGAAGCTCACCTCCAGCCCCTGCGGCACGTCGAAGAACCGCTCACCGGAGAAGGGGACAAAAGTCCCGTAGTCGCTCACCATCTGCACCTCTGCCCCCGACTCGTAGTAGTCCATCAGGAGGAAGATATTGGCGACTGTGTGGTCCTCCCTCAGCCCTGTCCCGCCTAAGATCGTGATCGACCGCCATCCCTCGCGGAGGGCGTGGTGGGCCGCCTTGGTGAGGTCGTTGGTCATCTGGTCATCGATGCGGGTAAAGGTGAGGTGGTGCCGCTCCAGCAGCTCCGTGGGGACCGAGTCCCCGTCGCCGATCACCACATCCGGATCTCGCTCCGTCAGGCGGTAGTAATTGCTCAGCGCGCCATCGGTGACGATCACGTGGGACGCCCGACTGAGTACAAAGGAAGCAAGCTCTTCTGAGGGAGCCTCTCCGTCGGCAAAGATCACGGTGGAGATGGGGTGGGGTAGGTATCTCATAGGTCGGTCTGATGCTGCATCTTTCGTCTCCAGACGATCAGCCCCCGCACAGCAAGCAGGGTCAGCACGCCGTAGAGGATGGCGGTGTAGAAGTATCCCGGGATGAGGGCGTAGAGGACGGTATAGAGGAGGTTGGAGACGATCCAGGCATACCACGACTCGACATACGCCCTGATGAGCAGGTACATACCGAGGAAGCAAAGGGCCGTCCCAGCGGCCTCCACCACAGGGTAGGGGCTAAAGGTCTCGACCGAGACCAGTATCAGCCCAAAGGCTGCCACCGCCACGGGGGCGCAGATCACCAGCTCGCGGAGAGGTATGCGTGTGATCGGCGGATGAGCCGACTCGCCGCCTCCGCCACTCCGGCGCCGTCTCTGCCAGGAGATCCAGCCGATAATGCAGGTGATGAGGTAGTACAGCTGCACCAGGATCGTGCTGTAGGTCTGGCTCTGCCAGCCGACGATCAGGGCAAAGACAGGCTGTATCACCCCCAGCGGCCAGAGCCACATCGAGGCGCTGCCCTCCAGTAGGACGTAGACGATGCCGAGTACGGCATTGATGATCTGTATAATCGTTTCGCTCATGATTTCGGAAGCAAAGGTACGCAATCCCCCGCTCACCCGGACTTGTAGCGGTGATATATAATCAGTGCCGGTGTTTTTACGTATACCCTTTTGTGGTACCTTTGGCATACGAAGGTCTATCCCTGCCCCCCCCTCTTTGCTGTGAGGGATTGGTCTTCTATGTAACAACTTGTTAATGCTCTTAAGGGGCGTCCGGCGGGGATGACGCCCACACTATCTGTCCATATGTATTGCTATCGTCATCCAGACCGACCTGCAGTGGCCTTGTGTCAAGACTGTGGTCGTGCACTATGTCATGAGTGCGAGAGTTTTTTTTAGGCGAATATCTGTCTGGAGTGTAATCTCCGGAGAATGCGTGCAGAGAAGTCAGAGATCCACAAGGAGGCGATGATATCGCTCCTTGCCGGCTGTGTCGGATATGCCTTGCTCTCTGCGATGGGACTTTCGGAGGTGATGGATTCCGAAAATGTTACTACAGTAGTGTTCTTTAGTGTCTTCGTTTTCTATTCATTCTTCTCTATACCATCCGGCTGGAGAATTCTCAGTGGGATCACACCGAGAGTCGTTCTAATCATGCCGATATTGGGGTGGGTACTCTACTTCCTCTTTAAGCTGTTTTTGGCGTTATCCATAGGTCCCTATGTGCTGCCATTTAGACTATATCGTAAGGTCAAGAGGTATCGAGAGATACGGAAGACGGAGCGGAGTATTAGTAGGGTCCTACATTGTATCCGGTAGACTGGTCAGAGTTTGCTGTGTTAGCCTCCGACTATCTCTGACTTAAGTTTCGGATTTAGATTTTCCCGGTAGAGAGACTAGTCACGACGGACCGTTACGGTATTCCTTGACCGCCATCTCCGCAAGACTTCACCTCCCCAAATAAGAAATCTAATTTCACGGAGGTCGGTGCCGATACAGAAGACTGGCAAAAGCGCATACACACAGATTGTACTCGAAAGAATGGCGTTCAACTTCTACAGGACGAGGGGGTAAATTATGTCCCGAGGGCTGATATAACCTCAAACAGTGAGGGAAGGGCTCTCCTCACGTCCTTTTGAGACGAAAAACGCCCCAAAAAGTCGCTCGGAAATCCAAAAACGCTCTTTCTTGGAGAAATCAGCCAAGAAAGAGCGTCTCATTTTCCCCCTCTCCATTTTTCAAAGGTCTCGAGTTATACTTAAAAGGAGTGAAAAACTACACTCACAATGCAGTTATCAAAGTTCTGCGCTTTTTGAAAAAGGCGATGGAGCGAGCAGTTGAAGAAGAATTGCTAATGCGTGTACCTTTTCCAAAGGTCGTATTGCGCACCCAACCTACCGACAGGGGGGCATAGACGATACTGACTTAGAGCGGTTACGCTTGGTTGAACTAACGAACCCTAAGCTACTACTAGTTCGAGATGCTTTTCTTTTTTCTTGCTATACAGGTCTATCTTATGCAGATATATCTCGTCTAGTGAGAGACAATATCGTATCTATGCACGGTCGGAGCTGGGTTGTTCTCTGTCGTAAGAAGACGGGCGTGCTTAGCACTATCCATTTAATGTCTGTCGCCGTGCATATCCTAACTCCGTATCTCACTCAGGCGACCTCTACAGAGTGTAGGATATTCCCCCCTATGTACAAATCCGTACGTCAATCAACAACTCAAAGAAATACAAAGACTAAGTGGCGTGAAGCGAGTACTCACTTACCACTTAGCTCGCAACACTTTTGCGACGCTTGCTCTGACTAAGGGTGTGAGCCTTGACATGTTGGAAGTGTACTAAGTCACAGTTGCCTCTCCACAACCCGTATTTACGCTCGTGTCCTCCCTATGAAGGTGAGTGAGAGATGCGCTGCTGGGATAATCGCCTACAAGAAGAATGTGTAACCAATTAACCCTATACAGTATGAACCAGTATCATTTGCGGTTAATTGAGACTGGTTTCATACTCTTTACTTTTGTATTCCCACCCGTTGTCCTCTGATAGAGAGATTGTTTTTCTCTCCTCTCTTTTGTCTTGACCATTTATGCTTTCCTTCCAAGTAAAAGACAGTGTTGTCGCAACAGGTGTCCTGTTCGCATCTTTATCAGCATATCGTTCGGTTGCAGTGAACCAAAACGTTGAGTTGATAAAAATCGGGACCTTTGTGCTGCCTTGACTTGAATGTGGAGTTGCCTTGAATGTGTACTCGACCTCGGTGTTAGCAGGAATAACCAGTTTTCCATCTTCACTATCCCTATCTGAGGAAGATTCCCAGGGGGAACTCTTTTCAACTCCATTCACATAGAGGACAAAGACCCCGCCGACAATACATTCAAACTCTATTGGTCTATTTGCCTTGCAAACTAGAGTCTGTTCCACGAAATCCGTTTCCGCCCTCTCGTTATTGTTGCTATTGTTTGGCTCAGCGCTCCCGCCACCGCCACAAGCGGTTAGGAGAGTTGCCGTCAATAGCCCACATAGCACTGCTAAGAGACTCCATTTCTTTGTCGTATTCATATCTCTGTTTTTGATTTGTTGGTTATCTAACTTGTTGTTTCTCTTGCTATTTATAGCGAAGGAGATCTCTATTAATCCCTTTTACAAGGATAACAAAAGTATCCGATACTACCAAATTTTTCTGCCTTTATTTTGGCTAATTCGCATTTTGATGTGCTGAGACTGGAGGGGAAAAGAGATTACCCTTGTTGAGGGGACAATGGATAGTAGATGAGGAAGTTGTTAAGAGGCTATGGAAATAGCAGAGATAAGTGAGTTGATTTCGGCATTTGTTCCGGAGGAGATCCTTCGGGACTTCGAGCTGAAGGAGGTGAAAAAGGAGTGCGGGGTCTACCGTCTTTATATGGACGTGAAGGACGACAAGAGCCATTATCCCCCGGCGCTGGCGGAGGCGAAAGAGGTGGTCCGATGCGGGTATATGAATCCCTGCGAGATCCAGACCCTCCTCATAGCCTGTCGGGAGGCATTCATCTACATACGCCGTCGGACGTGGAAGGAAAAGGGCGGTCGAGAGTCCTACTTCAACACCTATAAATACACGATCGAGGGGATCAAATGCACACCGAAGTTCGGTGCTTTTTTAAAAGAAATTGGCTGGCGAGGACGACCTTTCCCAATGCGTAACAGGTGGCGGACAAGTTTCACGTCCTCCGTGAAGTCCTCGAGCAGCTCCAGAGCGTGCGCATCCGCCACCGACAAGCGATCCTTGCTCTCGAGCGGAAGAAGAATAAGACGGTAAAAGAGAGGCTAACCCTACAGGAAAAGTTTGCCAACGAAGACACCCTAAAGCAACTCCTACACCGCTCGAGAGGACTCCTTTTCAAGCGCAAAACGGAGTGGACCGACGACCAAAAGGAGCGAGCAAAGATACTCTTCAAGCAATTCCCCGAGATCGAAGAAGCCTACAAATACTGCCAAAGGATCCGGAAGTGGTACGAGCCGATACGACCACGGTACAGCGATCGGAAGTACAAGATAAAGGAGGCAGATCTCGTGCTCATCACCAAGGAAGGGATGGAGAGTGAGGTGGAGGAGATACGCAATATCGCCAACTTCCTCAGGTCAAACTCCACCCCCATCCTGAGATACTTCTACCGCAGGGAGAGCAATGCCAAGGCGGAGGCTCTCAGTCAAAATCTGCAGCGCTTTGTCAGCGTCAACTACGGAGCCAGAAACACCGACTTCTTTCTCTACCGCATCGCCCTCCACTTCTCCTAACACCCCACATCAACAAACCCTATTTCCCTGACCTCCCCATCCCAGCACATCAAAATGCGAATTAACCGGCATCTGCGCATCCTAGGTTCAACTTCGAAGTGCAACACTAGAGGAAAAAGTTTGGCGAGAGTCCCCCGCCCCCATCCCCCCTTTGGGG
>NZ_CAKRLH010000087.1 GCF_934359325.1 uncultured Porphyromonas sp. | reverse complement strand
AGCTATGTGTCGCTCCTGAGGCATTCTTAGTTAATGGGATCGCTACCGCGCTATAGGAAGCAGACCACTTCTCGATGCCGTTAAGAGAAAGTGTAGGGAGAGAGTAGAGCGGCTGACTCGGTGATAGTGAAATGTTTCCGCCCATAGCAATGCTTGCCACATCGGTACTCTCTGAAGGGAAGCTAAAAACGCTCTCCTGTGCGTCCAGTGTAACCGACAGAGAAGTTGTGAGGAAACAGCAGGCAGCGAGGATCCGAGTACTGCGTACCATATGCTTTATTACTCTTTTCATAGACTTAATTCTTCACAATGGGCTTACTATATGTCTTGCTGTCAGCTGTGATCACCAAGGTGTAGCGACCTATAGCGAGGTGAGACGTATCAATCCTGACTACCCTGTCACTATTCTCTCGGACAGTGACATACCGCTGAAGTACCTCTTGACCGGCAGATGAGATCAGAGCAATCTTCGCTAAATAGATATCCTCAGACAGCTCCACCACAACGTGGTCATAGCAGGGGATAGGATACACTCTGTAGGCCGGTTCGTCCGGTACGATATCCACTGTAAGTGGTACCCTCACAAAAGCTCCCTTGGCATCCTTTGCCGTCACCTCTAGATGAGCTTTCCCGAATACCAGCCCTTTGAGCTTAAGCACTGAACCACTCAGATCAATACCTATCAGCTGAGGAGAGTAGGACTTGACCTCATAAGAGACAGCATCACCCTCCGGATCAGAAAAATACTGTCTCAGATCCAGCTCTACGGATGCCCCCAGACCCTTAAGACGGATGAGCGAAGGCTCCTTTACGACGAGAGGAGACTTATTCTGTGCTATCTCGTAGGGGATCGACACCATCGTCTCCTCATATCCGTCTGATACGACAAGTATGAGTGAGTACTGTCCCTCTCCTCGGAGGCGTCTGAAGGTTATCTCTAACGCATCTCCATCTCGACGACACATTGCAGCCTCCGCATCTCCTGACAACCGGTAGGTCCAGTCGTGCCCGTCGGGATCTGTTATGCTTAGTCTTAGTGTAATAGGGGTAGCATCAGTAAGTAAGACCGGCTGTATTCCCTTGACAATTGGCTTGTGATTGGCTCGTGTACGAGCGCTAAAGAAGACCGGCTGCCCCTCGTGGTCCCATCTGTCTACCGGGACAAGAGCCAGTGAGTAGGCGTGGTCAAGAAGCAAGCCCTTTAGAGTGTAGATCACCTCTTCCCCAGCCTTGTACTTAGCAGCCTTGACCTCCACGGTCTTGCCGCCTCCCATCCGAGAGGCGTCCGAGAAGGGTTTCTCACTATAATAGAGGTTGTACGAGAGTGCTGTCCCGTCATCCTCATCAGTCACTGCTGGGAAGTGAATGGTGAGCGAGTCATAGCCCTCATCAACCTTGACCTCCCGTATTGCTTGAGGTGGCAGGTGCCGGTCAACTGCGAGTGCCTTAGTGGCATCGATATAGCCTGCTCCCAGCTTCCCTCTGTACTGGGGATTGATCTCCTCTATGTCGTATGGTCGAAGGGAGTGAAGCAGCCTATGCATAAGCTCCTCATTGGTGAAGCCCTTGCCACCAAACTTAGATGCGATCAAGGCAGCCACGCCGGTCACCAATGGCGCAGCCATAGAGGTCCCCTGCATATACCCATAGAGATCATCCGCAATAGTACTCAAGATAAATGCTGTGGGGTTACCAAATCGATAGTCTCCACCGGGAGCAGATATGTCTACCCAATCTCCGTGATTGGAGTAAATGGCTCGTACTCCTGTCGGACCATTTGATCCGACGGCGATGACCCTCTTATAGGCCGGAGGCATATAGTAGTACTCCTTATTATCGTTACCGGCAGAGAAGATGACCACTCCGCCTTTCATCGGAGAGGAGGGAAGCTGCTCTCCGGTAACAGGGTCGCACCCGGCGTTGTCGATAAAATAGTCAATCGCCACCTTATAGGACTTAGGAATGGCATCCGGGTCCGGACCGCCACCCATTCCCCAGGAATTGTTGGTGATCACAGCACCATGATCCGCTGCATAAGGAAAGGCATTGGGTGCAGCACGGAGGTTCGCAATGTCCGAGATAATCTCACAGCTCATGATCTTGACACCACTGCCACGAGTCCCATCACCTCCCGCAACACCTGCGATCCCGATGCCGTTATTGCGCGAGGCTGCGATGACACCCGCCACGTGTGTACCATGATCACCAGGGTCTATCTCAGACTGATTCTTACTAAAGTTGTACCCATGGAGATCATTCATCTCAGGATTAGGGGAGGGGTTGGTCCAGATATTATCAACCAGATCAGGGTGATCTACCTGTACACCCTCGTCAAGCACGGCAACAATTACCTGATTGCTCCCAGTCTCTTCTTTCCATGCGTCAAGCACATTAATGTCGAAGCCAGGTATAAAGCCGGTCTCCTGCCCTCTATTGTAGAGGTACCACTGATCATCAAAACGAGGATCGTTAGGAATGGTAGATGCATCTGTGCCAGATCGTAGAGCTGAGTGGGCGGGCTCTGCTGATCGGATCACACTATTGGATGGAAGAGAGATCACAGGTATTGCCTCGGCGTAGACGATACCATCTATCTCCTTCGCTTCGTCTACAGCGCGCAGAATAGCTCTTGTGGATGTAGGCTTAGTATTTGGAGAGAGCGTGATATCATACCAGAGATGAAGACCTGCTCTCCTTCGACGCTCTCGATAAGCCCCCTCGCCCTCATCGAAAACCCTTGTCACGTCGACCACTCCAAGCCTGTTAATAAAATCCTGTACTTCAGGATTATCAGCACGTAGGGTGCCGTGCTCAAGGGCTGTGGCGAGCTCCTCTGTCACCTCAATACGTATTGCCTCGTGAGAGATCCCATCCTCTACAGGACGCAGACTCTCAGTCTGATCCTTCGGCTCCAGTCCTGACTCGGTCGTGGTGCAGGAGGGAAAGAGGCCAATAAGGAGCGAGGCAAGACAGGGAAGAAATAAATCAGTCTTACTCATAACTCTAATCCTCTTCAAATGGAATATAAAGCATCACGACAAGGGGTTGCCCGGAAAGCACGGTGGCGAAGGAGGTCACTCTGGCACTTACGGCCATTTTCCTAGCACGATTGATATAGAAACGCTCCCAGATATCACCGGTTTGCCGTGTCTCAGTAAAGCCCTCCCTCTGAAGCAGATCCTTAAACTCGTCCGTCATCTTGAATGTCCCCTTGGCGGGCGAGTAGAAGAACTTACTGATATCGTATGTGAAGATCCTCATATTGACCAACTTATCGTCCTGGAAGAGATAGTCCCGACCAATATAGGTCTTGTCAAGAACGTCGAAGAAGTAATAGCCACCCTCACGATCAGAGTTCCTATCTGAGTAGGTACCACCGTGTGTGGACTCCCATGCTAGGACCTGCTGACGTGAGAGCCCCATCTCTCCGATGCCGTCAGGCAAGTGGTCAAATGTAGGCATCGGTCCTTGCTGTCTCTTCATAATATTGAAGACCACCATTGGCTCTACAGAGGGTAGCCCATAAGCAAGATTAGCAAAGATCTCGTAGGTGGTACCATTATGGATCACCTTCTTAATAAAGACGCGCTCCATACCGCTGTCTGCCTTGTACTCAAACCCAGCTTCCTCAAGCAGCTTAGTAAACTCATCATCCAGCATTTCAGAAGCGGTCTGACACTGCATTATGACCTCACGTAGATTGCGCCGATCAAAGCTATACTTGATCTCGTAGAATAGAGGGCTCACTGTATGATAGGTATGTGCTCCACCGGAAAGATAACTCGCATTTTGCACCACTCGGCTGTGACGAGCCTCCTCAAAGTCCTTCACCTGCTCCTTGGTAGACTCAGGCGTAAGCAATGGTAGGAGATAGTAGAGGGTGCCCTCCTGCCACACATTAAGCTTAATAGACTGATCCTTTGTCCGGACGAAAACAATGCCCGTCCGTGCGGTCCTTTCGCTATTCTCCGCTATAGTAAGAATGAGCTTGCTACCGAGGGGGACCCTGTCTGTCTTGATCCAAGAAGCCCCTTCTGCAATCTCACAAGACCAGTTAGGATCCTCTGTCAGGACATCCAGAGAGACTGTGCCGCCAAACTGGCTCTCCCGGATCTCTCTTGCGTTCCCTTCTCCGTCGGGGATAAGGAGAGCTTCACCAGTGAGATTGAGAGTGCTCTTCTCAGCCATCTGAGTAACATCAATCCTCCGAGATAGTCCTCCTGCCGAGACAAGCACAGAGGTCTGTCGTTGCTCTAGCATGCTATTGGGGGCTGCCTTTAGGATTACTGTATTTGCTCTCTGATCGACGACAAGCCATGACGCCTCCGAAACAGCTGTCCACTCAGTCTGATTGGTCTCCACGGCTACCTCCCTCTCACCACCTTGCGTCGGAAAGTCAATGGTGGTGTAGTCCGCCAGCTCCAGAGTGGCAGGTGGGACAATCTCTGATGTACATCCTGAGAGTAGCAGGAGGACTAGAACCAAAGGATAGAAATATTTATTTGTATTCATAACCATCAGCTTCTTTTCTTTGTCTTAAAGGGATAATAGACTACCTCAGAGGTTATACCATCCTCATCATAGCCAAAGACCACTATCCAGTATTGAAATCCCGGTAGCATCCGCTCATACTTGGAGCTATCCTTGCTCTCTGGTGAGATGATGTACTTCCCCTTTGTCAGGATGGTCTCGTCGTGGATAAGCTTCCACGCACCCATCTCCTTGAGGTCCTCACGTTTGGAGTAAAACTTGCCATAATTATCTCTCACCAATGCTACTACATACTGTAGATCATTCGATGAGGGCTGTACGGTTGCTATGATACCATTCGTAAGTATGTCCTCTACATTGATCTCAAATGTGAGTCCCTTCTTGATCTGTTTCGGCGTGGTGAAGGTGATAAATGAGACGTCACTAGTCTTCTCGCCTTTTTCTGTCAGTCCGTAGGCATAGAAGACATACTCCGTATCCGGAGTAAGTGTGGTGGCACCCACCTCCTTGGATGGTAGGTCCTTCTTTACACCAGTCGAGATCTGACTGCCGAGCACTGTAGTCCACTCTGCTCCTGAGGAGCTGAACCATCTCTTGTCGTACTCAAATATTCCTTCTGCGCCCCCATTGTTTTCCCAGTTTTCCTTATCAGTCACAGAAGCGTAGTAGCTCATGTCGGTCTCGGACGGGATGATGTCAAAAAGACCCGTAACGGCATGGAGGTCATGCGCCTTGAGCTCAAAGGTCAGTACCTTCTGGGGTGTAGTGACAGTGACCATGCAGGAAGAAGAAACACCTCCAATACTAGCTGTGATCTCAGCCTCACCGGCAGAAATTGCTGTCACGAGGCCTCCCGTGACAGTAGCGATACTCTCACTGGAGCTACTCCACACGATGTCTTCCACCGGGAGTGTAGAGGGTGACAGTGTTGCAGTGAGCGTAAATTGCTCCCCTACGACGAGAGACTTTGCTTGTTCGCTTAGCGTTATCTTCGTCTCGGGTGGAGTGACAGTACCACCGCCTGTTGTTCCTCCGTCTTTGGGGATCATGAAGGTCTGACCCTTGAAGTAAATGATGATATGAGTGTCGGTCTCCTTTATATCAAGACCACTCTCGCCGGTGCCACCGGTAGCCTTCACCGGTGCTCCGTCAGCCGTCGTGATGAGGTGCCAGCTCTTCCCGTCCAGGCTGTATTCCCAGTACCCCTTGGGGCTTACTCTCAGCAGAGGGGTGACGCCCGGCACGCCATCCATGCCCTGGGCTTGGATCTTCCTGCCATTAGGATCAAGCATCCAGGATCCATTGAGTGTCCAGTAATAGATATGATCCTCAGGATCCTCCTTGACCCCCACAGCAGAGCTGCTTCCGTCTTTTCCATGAAGGAGCTTGATAGTGGTGCCGTCGGTAAAGGTAAGCAGGTAGCCGGTACCATCGTCGAGGGGACGGTAGCTGTCTACCATCTTCTTGCCCGCCTGGGCAGAGAGCAGGCTCTTCAGAGTCTGGATTTCTTGATTGGCCACTGCAGTGTTTTTCTCCACCTTAGCTAGCCTAGACTCGTGATCATCCAGTCGACGACGCAGGTCATCCAGCGTCGGATTAGTGCAGGACTGGATACAGAGCAGTGGCAGTAGCACTGCCAGAGCATATAAGATTTTTGATTTCATAACCGTAAAGGTTTTAAGGGTTTATGTGATATGATAGAGGTCCACTGACCATCTAGGTAGTTGCGTGATCGCCAAAGTTGATGTCCGTCGCTTGATCCCAATAGACACGGAACATCATCCTAAAAGTCTTATATAGCTCAGG
>NZ_CAKRLH010000086.1 GCF_934359325.1 uncultured Porphyromonas sp. | reverse complement strand
GATATGTCTCTCTCAGTAAGCGCACCGTAAAAGACAGCATGGCACATTTCTCACTCTACAGAGATCGTGTCGCCGCCTTTAAAGCAGTACCAGAAGTAATAAAACGTGGTGTACAGATAGATGGAGAGACAGAGTGGAAGGGTCGCTCCTATGACTCTCTCACTATCTCCGCTCCCATATCAATTGGTGGAGAAGGATATATCTGTACCGTGATCGTGAAACTTGTCGGAGACGACTCTCATGGAAAGTTCTATCTCCACAAGATAGATCTCCAAAAAAATCTCCGAGAGGAGCTTTCTGAAAATAACACGTCAGAAAACACTCTCGGAGAGATCGAAGCGGTTGTTAAGCCCCATATCTCTACAGGATCAACCCCCTTAACCATTGCAAATGTACTGAAAGAGTACGTCAGCCACAAGGATGACCTGCCGGAGAGCTTCTATCAGGCGAATGGTGAGCCGAAGCGAGAGATCGTGAAGGAGTACCTGAGGGCTGAGGATGAGAAGGAGATACGGTACCGTAGGGTCAAGGCAGACCCGATGAATGCGATCTCTCCGATCAATCCTCAGTGGGACGGGGAGTGGTACAGTCCGGAGGATCTGACGGGGAAGAGTACGGCAGACCTGCTGGAGCTCCCCGCTGCTCCTGTAGTGCCTGAGAAACTCCCCACGCAGTCTGTGGCTGAGTATGCCGAGACGATGAGCCGGCACTACGCCGACCCTCGGGTACGCTTCCGAACGGGGTCGCACAAGGAGAGCCTGAGGGCTCCACAGCCCCCAAGGATCACCGACGGGATGAGCCTGTACGAGGTGGCACAGCTCCAGCATGAGTACAATAGGAACTACAGAGACTTCTCCGAGGAATCTATGCGTCGGATGGGTGCCCTCGACAAGCTCCCTGAGAAGTTTATACGAAGCCAAATCGACGTTGCTCGTCCGGTGGAGCTCTTTGTGGAGGAAATGAAACGTCTCGGAATGGAGGTGTCCCCGGATGTAGTCGGGCAAATTGCTATCTTTGCTAAGACAAGTTTTGAGCCTACACTATATGTAAAGCATGGAATCATCTGATCAGAAGGAAATCCTACTGGCGGTCTTCAATGGCACCGATCGTCCCGGTGTCACCGCAGCTATCACCACCGTGCTTGCGAAGCACGACCTGACGATCCTCGACATCGGACAGGTAGACATCCATAAGCACCTCACCCTCGGCGTCCTCTTCTCCGTCGCCTCGCATGGCAGCGGAAATGTGCTGAAGGATCTACTCTTCTGCGCCAATGACCTCGGCGTGACGGTCACCTTCCGCATCATCGACCCCGACAGCTACTCGGAGTGGGTCGGCAATCAGGGGAAGAATAAGTACATCATCACCCTCCTCGCCAAGACCATCACCGCCGATATGGTGTCAGCGATCACCAAGGAGGTGGCGGATCAGGGGATGAATATCGACTCCGTGGATCGTCTGACCGGGCGTATCCCGCTCGTGGAGAATCAGCGGCACCCGAGAGCCAGCATCGAGATCTCCCTCCGCGGGACGCCCAAGGATCAGGCGGCGATGCAGCGACACATCATCCGCATATCTGACGAGCACCACATGGACGTCTCCTTCCAGCAGGACAGCATGTTCCGCCGGATGAGGCGCTTGATCTGCTTCGATATGGACTCGACCCTCATCAAGACCGAGGTGATCGACGAGCTTGCCGATAGGGCAGGCGTCGGGGAGCAGGTAAAGGAGATCACCGCCCGCGCTATGCGCGGAGAGATCGACTTTCGGGAGAGCTTTAGGGAGCGAGTGGCACTCCTCAAGGGGCTGGACGCAAGTGTCATGCATGACATTGCCGTCAATCTCCCGTTAATGGACGGTCTCGAGCGGACGATGCATATCCTCAAGCGCGTCGGCTTCAAGATCGCCATCCTCAGCGGTGGCTTCACCTACTTCGGTAATTATCTGAAGGATCTCTTCGACCTCGATTATGTCTATGCCAATGACCTCGAGATCGGTCCGGACGGGAAGCTGACCGGACGATATGTCGGTGAGGTGGTCGACGGACAGCGTAAGGCGGAGCTCCTTAAGCTCATCGCCCAGCTGGAGAAGGTCGACATCCGCCAGACCGTCGCTGTCGGCGATGGCGCCAACGACCTACCGATGCTCTCCACGGCGGGACTGGGCATAGCCTTCCACGCCAAGCCCAAGGTGCAGGAGAGTGCCAAGCAGTCCATCACCACGACCGGGCTGGACGGCATCCTCTACTTCCTCGGATACAAGGACTCACAGCTTGACGAAATACAATTCTCTAACATCCTATAAAACCATGATCACTCATATTGTCCTCTTCCAGCTCGATGAAAAACTGGCAGGAGAAGAAAAGAAGTCTCACCTTGCCGCACTGAAGGCAGACTTTGAGCAACTGCCCCACACCATCGAGGAGTTGGTAGACCTGCACATAGAGCTTAATGTCAATCCTGCGGAGAAGTATGACCTCGCACTCATCGCTCACTGTGAGGACCTCCAGAAGCTCCACGACTACGCCGTCCATCCTGATCACGTCGCCCTCGTGGGTAAGTACATCAAGCCCTACCTTGTCTCCCGAGCCTGCGTCGATTACGAGGAGTGAGAGTCACCTCTTCGCCTCTCCGATAGGTCCGGTAGAGGTGCTCATAGACCCGATCACACTGGATCTATGGTCCTGTCTCCCCGCTTCGGACCGTCACAACGAGGAGACGCCCCTCTATGACGATCTGCAAGATGCCCTGTCGCACTGCACCCCGCTGCCGAAGAGGTATACGCTTCACCAGGAGAGTCCCTCGTGGGCTCCCCGCTTCTGGGAGATACTTCGCCAGATCCGGCGGGGAGAGACGCTGACCTACGGCGAGCTCTGTCGGCTCAATGCTCTACCCGGCGGATATGCCCGAGCGGTGGGTCGACTCCTGTCACAGAATAGGTACATGATCCTCCTCCCCTGTCACCGAGTGGTGCCGGCGGATTTCTCCATCGGCGGCTACCGATGGGGCGTGGAGCAGAAGAGGAGACTGCTGGACTACGAGAGAGGAATGAGCCACCACTAATGATGCAGGACGACGGACGTAAGATCGATGGTCATGCGGTGGAGCTGATGTGCGCCGACCTGATGCGGCAAAAGGGCTACACCATCATCGCACAGAACTATCAGTCTGGACCTCTGGAGCTGGACCTGATTGTTATGGAGGGCTCCACACTCTGCTTCATAGAGGTAAAGGCGAGAAGCAGCCTGGGAGCCCTGCGGGACTTAGAGTCACTCATCCCTCCGAAGAAGCAGCTCAATATCCTCCAGGCGGCTAAGGCCTTCCTCTGCGACAAGAATGGTGGCAGAGACCTAACCTATAGGGACATCCGATTTGACTACCTCCTGATCTACTTCCCTCCCAATGGGAGAGAAGCGGGCTACAAGATACTCCGCAATGCCATCTACGACATGCCGGAGGGGTACGAGGAGTTCCGTCTTTAGCCCCATATCTACGTCGTAAGACGACAGTAAAAAAACGCATACAGTGGCCACGTGGTGATGCCCCGAGACTATTACCGGTATTAGTGAAATCTATTACCGGTATTAGTTGACACTATTACCGGTAATAGTTAAGCCTAATACCGGTAATAGAATTCAGCGTCCGGACTCCTACTGATGGTCGGGTTCATGGTGGGAGACCGGCGACAGTAGGCTCTGAGGCTCCTTCACCTGCCACTAATTCACGCGGAAAGGGATGGATGGTCAAAAATGATTACATTTGGGAATAAATATTTATCCCCATGTACAATCACTGGAAAGTCAAAGAGCTATCTGACGAAGAGAAGAAGATAGCATCTCTCTTGGCTCAAAAATATAAGCTCCTTACCTCCATCACCTCTCTTATGGTGCAGCGGGGGGTGAGGAGTATCGATGAGGCGGAGCACTTCCTCGAGCCGAGGCTGAGCGAGCTACACGATCCCTTCCTCATGAAGGATATGGACGCAGCGGTCCGGAGGATCAATCAGGCGATCGGCAATAAGGAGAGGATACTGATCTACGGCGACTATGACGTCGACGGGACGACCGCCGTGGCACTGGTATACAAGTATCTGCGTCAGATCACTCCGCTGCTCGAGTTTTACATACCGGACCGCTACACGGAGGGGAGCGGGATCTCTGACAAGGCACTGGACTTCGCCAAGGAGAGCGGCTGTACCCTGCTGATCACGCTCGACTGCGGGACGAAGGAGGTGCTGATGATCGAGAAGGCGACGGAGATGGGCATCGATGTCATCGTCTGCGATCACCACCTGCCTGGGCGCGAGCGACCCGACTGTGTCGCTCTGCTCAATCCTAAGGCTCCCGACTCGGGATACCCATTCAAGGAGCTCTCCGGATGTGGGGTGGGCTTCAAGCTCATGCAAGCCTTCGCCATGAGCAATAGATCGGACAAGAGAGGTCTCTACGATCTCGTCGACCTCGTCGCCGTCAGCTGCGCCGCTGATCTGGTGGAGCTGCGGGATGAGAATAGGATCCTCGCCTACTATGGACTCAAGAAGCTCAATCGCCACCCTACCATGGGGCTCAAGGGGCTGATCAATGTCAGCGGCATAAGCAATCAGACGCTGGACATCTCGGACATCATCTTCAAGATCGGACCGCGGATCAATGCCTCCGGCCGGATCCAAAACGGTCGGGAGTCGGTGGAGCTGCTTCTCTCCAAAAATCCGAAGGACGCCCTCAAGCGGAGCGTCAATCTCGACAAGTACAATACCCAGCGCCGGGAGATCGACCAGTCGATCACGCAGGAGGCCAATGAGATCGTGGAGGGATTTAAGGACATGGATCAGCACAAGGTGATCGTGGTCTATGATCCCTCCTGGCACAGCGGCGTCATCGGGATAGTGGCGAGTCGTCTGAGCGAGAAGTACAATCGCCCCACGATCGTACTCTCCGACTCGGACAGTCAGACCATCTCCGGATCGGCGAGGAGTGTGCGCGGCTTCAACATCTACTCCCTGATCGAGCGGTGCGCCGACCTGCTGGACAACTTCGGCGGACATCCCTTCGCTTCCGGTCTGACGATCAAGAAGAAAAACTTCCACCGATTCATCAAGGAGGTGACGGAGATCGCAGACCGGGAGATCTCACTGGACGATCTCACTCCGGTACTCCATATCGAGGAGGAACTGAAACTCAGGGAGATCACCCCGAAATTTAGACGCCAGTTGCTCAAGCTCGCCCCCTTCGGTCACGGCAATGAGCCGCCCATCTTCGTCACCTATGGTGTGGTCTGTGTCACGCCGCCCCGCATCACCGGATACCAGGGGTCGCACCTCAAGCTCGTCCTCAGTATGCCCGATCAGATGCCTATCATGCAGGCGATGGCGTACAATCAAGCGGACAAGCTCGCTATGCTCCAGCAGGACACGACCTTCGACGTGGCGTACACCATTGACGAATTCACGAGACAGGGGCACCACAACATTCAGCTTAATATCAAGGACATCCGTCTCCACACTGCTGATCAGTAGTCATCGCGAGATCAAATGAGTAAGGATCTGAGTCGGTCGGCACCTCTGGACGTGCTGAGGGAGGTCTGGGGGTACGACTCCTTCCGCCCCATGCAGGAGGAGGTCATCCGGTCGGTCCTCGGGGGTCACGATACTCTTGCGCTGATGCCGACCGGCGGGGGGAAGTCGATCACCTTCCAGGTGCCGGCTCTAATGCTCGATGGGATCACGCTGGTGATCACGCCCCTCGTCGCCCTGATGCGGGATCAGGTCGATAAGCTCAAGTCTCTGAAGATCCATGCGCAGGCACTCTACAGCGGAATGACTCGCAGAGAGACGCTTGCCGTGCTGGACAATATCGTCTACTCCCCGGACTACAAGATCCTCTACGTCGCACCGGAGCGTCTGCAGAACGAGTTCTTCCTCCGCAGACTGAGTGCGATGGAGATCTCGCTCATCGTCGTCGATGAGTGTCACTGCATCAGTCAGTGGGGGTACGACTTCAGACCCGACTATCTCAATATTGCTTCTGCACGGACCTTCATCGGAGAGGAGGTGCCGATACTGGCCCTCACGGCGACGGCTCCTCCCCGCGTCGTGGAGGACGTGGTGCGGAGCCTGGAATTCAGGGAGGGCTACAGGCTCTACAAGAGGAGCTTCTACCGAGACAGTCTCTCCTATGTCGTCCGCAGGACCTACGACAAGCCTCGTGAGCTGATCCACATCCTCTCCAGCGTGGAGGGGAGCAGTCTCGTCTACGTCCGTACCCGACGGCAGGCAGAGCGCTACGCCGAGCTGCTCCGGGACGCAGGCTTCAGCGCAGACTACTTCCACGCCGGTCTGGATCCGTCCGTGAAGCAGCAGCGGCAGAGCGCCTGGCAGAGTGACGAGCTGAGGATCATGGTCTGCACCACAGCCTTCGG
>NZ_CAKRLH010000085.1 GCF_934359325.1 uncultured Porphyromonas sp. | reverse complement strand
ATAGGGCATGCCCATCACAGCGGGGTCGGTCAGGAAGGTCTCGAGGTACTGTCGTACATCCTCCACCCGACAGGAGCGAGGGGAGCCGGTATTGGTGAGCAGGTATCCGGTCTTAGTCATGATTCGGGGTTCTCTCGGAGTAGGGGGAGGAGGAGGATCGCCACCAGTCCGACCAGGGTCGTGGTGGCGGTCTGTGAGGCGTGGACGATCAGGGCAAAGGAGGCCGCCGGATCAGCAGCCACGCCGAAGAAGATCAGCGACTGGATCACCACAAAGTGCCACGGTCCGATATTTCCCTGTACAGGGAGGATCGAGGAGATCGTGATGAGTGAGAAGATCACCAGTGCCACGTCGGCTCCGAGCCTTTCGGTAAAGCTAAAAGCCTGAAATGTGAGGTAGAATGCAAAGAAGTAACAGAGCCAGATGCCGAGGGTGTAGAGGAGGAAGAGCCACCTAGCGCCACGACTCATCTCACCGATGGTTCGCAGACCGGCCAGGAAGTCGAGCCACCCCTTCTGCAACTTACGGCGGAGCTGAAAGTGTCGGATCAGCCACCGCAGAAGAAAGACCACGAGGAGGAGTGCCAGGATCAGGATCAGCCAGGTCCGCGGGGACCCTGCCGGTCCGCCGACTGAGGACCTCCGCACATAGTCGTGGAGAAAGGTGGTGAAGTAGGTCGCATTGAGAGCCAGCCCGGGGATGATCAGGAGGAGGGTGGTGATCATGTCGACAGCGCGCTCGGCAATCATCGTCCCGAGGAGCCGGGAGAAGGGGAGTCCCGTGTAGCCCTGCATGGAGGTGCAGCGCCAGAGATCCCCGAGTCTTGGGATCGCCATATTGACCGCATAGCTGCCCTGGACGTGGAGGATGGAGGCGCCCAGAGTAGAGCCCATCCCCTCACGTCGAAGCGGCTCCACCTGGAGGTCCCACCGGAGGGCACGGAAGAGTACGGAGATCGGTCCGAGGAGGCAGGTGAGGGCGATCACCTCCCACCTTACGTCACTCGTCAGCGTGGACCGGACCACCTCGAAGTCCACCTTACGATAGAGCAGCACGATCAGCAGCCCGCCGAGGAGGAGCGGGAGGATGATCCGGAGACTCTTGTGTAGCTTACTGGCCATGAGTGCGTGGGTCCGCAGTCTTTTTGGTACTTTTGTACGTAACGGGGTGCTGAGAAGTGGTGACCTCGGTGATAGATGGGGCAAAGGTAGTCTTTTTCGCTCTAAGTGAGCTCCTTCTCCTCCAACACCGCTGACAGAGAGCATCCTCCCTGAGTATAATGGCAAGACGCGTACGAGCTAAGAAAGCCCTCGGACAGCACTTCCTCCACGATGAGTCTGTGGCGGAGCGTATCGCTGAGATACTTGAGTCCCGTCGGGATCTGCCGATCCTGGAGGTGGGACCCGGTATGGGCGTACTGACGAAGTACCTCCTCCCTCTTTATCGGGATACGGTGGTGGTGGAGCTGGATCACGAGTCGGTGGACTACCTGAGGGAGACCTTCCCATCACTCAATGGGCGCCGGCTGATCGAGGGGGACTTCCTGACGCTGCCGCTGGACCGAGTCTTCGCTAAGGAGGAGCCCTTCCTGCTGATCGGGAATTACCCGTACAATATCTCGAGCCAGATCTTCTTCCACATGCTGGAGTACCGTGACCTGATCCCTATGGCAGGCGGTATGCTGCAGAAGGAAGTGGCTCGCCGACTGACGTCTGAGCCGGGGAGCAGAGACTACGGGATCCTTACGGTCCTGCTGCGAGCCTGGTACGATGCTGAGTACCTCTTTACCGTCCCGCCGGGAGCCTTCACCCCACCCCCTAAGGTCCAGAGCGGAGTACTCCGACTGACGCGCAACGACCGGACCTCTCTCGGCGTGGAAGAGGGGCGCTTTCGTCAGGTGGTGAAGGCGGCCTTTGCGCAGCGGCGTAAGATGATCCGATCCTCGCTGAGAGGTCTCCTGCCGGAGCCGATCCCGCCGGAGCTGGAGCGCTACCTGACGATGCGTCCGGAGCAGCTCGATGTGGAGGACTTCATTGCCCTGACAAGAGCTGTGGATCGGACGATGACCTGCCCTAATGATGACGAGAAGCTGAGATGATCGAACTGACCCCCGAGCTGACCAAGGAGCTCCGCGACTACCTCCGGAGCAATGATGCGGCAAAGCTGCAGCGGACCTTCAATGCGATGCACCCGACGGACATCGCCACCTTCATCGACGACCTGTCGGATGAGGATGCGACGCGTGCGCTGAGGGTGCTGCCGGACGTGAAGGTGGCGGACGTGATCACCGAGATGGATGAGGACCGACGGAGGGAGATCCTCTCGCTGGTGCCGGAGCAGGAGATCGCTACGAAGATCGTCCAGAATATGGATACCGACGACGCGGCAGACCTCATCCGTGACCTCCGCGCCGAGCGGCAGGATGCGATCTTGGCTCATATACCGGACCTGGATCAGGCGGGGAATATCGTCGACCTGCTCCACTACGATGAGGATACCGCAGGAGGGGTGATGCGGAAGGAGATGATCGTGGTCAATGCCAACTGGTCCATGCCGATGTGCCTCGATGAGATGCGCCGGCAGGCTGAGGAGCTGGATGAGATCTACTATGTCTACGTCGTCGATGACCTAAAGCGCCTGATCGGTATACTGCCAACCAAGACCGTGATCACCAATCCCTCCATCAGCGAGATACGGTACGTCATGCTGCCCAATCCCGTGATCCTCCACGAGAGCGACTCGATGGATACGGTGATCAATACCTTCGACCAGTATGACCTGGTGGCGATACCGGTCGTCGACGCCCTCGGACGACTGAAGGGGGTGATCACCATCGATGACGTCGTCGATGAGATGCGGGAGAAGCACGAGGCTGAGAGCCAGATGGCGAGCGGTCTCTCCTCCGACATCGACACATCGGACAATATCCTCAAGCAGACCGGAGCTCGCCTGCCGTGGCTCCTGATCGGCATGATCGGGGGAATATTCAATAGTCAGCTCCTGGGCGTGTACGACAATGTCTTCGAGATGATCCCGCAGATCTCCCTTTTCATCCCCCTGATCGGTGGTACGGGAGGAAATGTCGGCATGCAGTCCTCGACCATCGTGGTGCAGGATCTCGCTCGGGGGACCCTGGATCTGAAGCGGATCCCACGCACGATCCTCAATGACCTGTGCGTCGCCCTGGTGATCGCCAGTGTGATCAGCATGGTAGTCTTTACCTACAATTACTTCTACATCAAGGATATGCTCGTGATGGCGAGTGTCTCGATCAGCCTCTTCGTCGTGGTGATCTGCGCCAGCCTCTTCGGCTCTGTGATCCCCCTCCTGATGCATGCGGTGAAGATCGACCCTGCACGTGCCACAGGTCCCTTCATCACCATATTGGACGACCTGATCGGCATGTTTGTCTACATGACCATCACCCAGGCACTGTATGGACACTTTCACTGATACACTACAGAGATGAGACAGCCCCTTAACCTCCTTCCGCTTCTCCTATCCATCCTCCTACTCGCCTCCGGGTGCGGATCGCGCAAGAGCGTGGTCGAGAAGGCGGCCGAGAGAGCCTACTCCGCCGACTATGAGGCTCCGCGCAAGGAGGTAAGAGCGGTATGGTTTCCCACCGTCTTCCGCTCCCAGTACGGCCGGATGACGGTGGCAGAGCTACAGGCAGACCTGAGACGCAAAGTAGACGAACTGGCGAAGCTGGGGGTAAATGTGATCTACTTCCAAGTTCGTCCGGAGGCTGACGCCTGGTACTACTCCCCCTATGAGCCGTGGAGCCGATTCCTGACGGGTGAGCAGGGGCGCGCCCCGGAGCCGCTCTGGGATCCCCTTGCCTTTATGATAAAGATCTGCCACGAGCGCTCGATCGAGCTACATGCCTGGATCAATCCCTACCGCGCCGTGGCCGACATCTCTTCCTACGTCGCACAGGGGCATCCCTCGAAGCAGCATCCGGAGTGGTTTGTCCGATATGGCAAGCAACTGCTCTTCAATCCCGGGCTCCCCGAGGTGCGCGCCTACACCTGTAAGGTGGTGCGCGACCTCGTCACCCGATACGACCTGGACGGGATCCATATGGACGACTACTTCTACCCCTACCCCATCGCCGGCGAGGCCTTTGATGACGAAGCGGCTTATCGGCTGTATGGGCAAGCCTTTGCTTCCAAGGATGACTGGCGAAGGAACAACGTCACCCAGCTGATCCGAGACCTGTCACAGACCATCCGTAGCGTCAAGCCCTACGTCCAGCTCGGCATCAGTCCCTTCGGCATCTACAGAAATGAGCGAACCCACCCGGTCGGATCCAAGACCGGTGGGCTGCAAAACTATGACGATCTCTACGCCGATATCCTCCTCTGGGACCAGGAGGGGCTGATGGACTATGTGGTGCCTCAGATCTACTGGAATATGGGACATAAGGTGGCTGACTACACTGAGCTGGTGCTCTGGTGGTCGCGCCACATAAAGAACGCTCAGCTGATCGTGGGGCAGCATGTCCGGCGGACGATGGATGGCGATCAGCTTCACCCCAAGATGGTGCTCGCCGCTAAGCACACCTCCGGTAACTCGATCTGGCCCGGCGATGATCTCTGGGGAAACTCCTACAAGGGGATAGCTGAGCAGCTCCACAAGGACTACTGGTCCGTCCCCGCTCTCGTCCCAGCGCGACCCTACCCCGCCTCCATGGAGCCATTCCCGGAGCCGGAGAGGGATGCTGCCATGCTGACCGGCTCAGGACGCCAGGAGCTGGTCTGGATGGACGATCTCCCTCTGCCACCCGGTCAGCAGACGGCGTACTATGTGATCTACTGTCACCCACGGCGTGCCAAGATCCAGAAGGCTCTTGATCCGGAAAATATTGTCGGCCGGACACACGAGTGCCGCTTCCGCCCGTTAGACCTGGGGGGAAAGTTTAAGGTCGCCTTCACCATCACCCGCATCGATCGCTTCGGCCACGAGCATGTGGTCGCAAGAGAGGTCCACGCGGTATTATGACTTAACGTTTTCACTACAGAATAGCTATGAACCACAAGATTGCATTTACCTTTCCCCCCTTCAAGCCCGAGGGCTATGACGAGCTGAAGGAGAAGGGCTGTGAGGTCTTTATGCCTGAGCCGGGCTTTGCCTACAGCGCGGACGACCTCTCGAGCCTACCTGAGGACGCTGAGGTGATCGCCTCCAGCTTTACCCACCCGATCACGGAGGAGGTGATGAACCACTTCCCTAAGCTCAGGATGATCGCTAACTACGGCGTGGGCTTCAATAACATCGACCTGGATGCGGCGAAGAAGCGTGGCATTGCGGTCTCCAATACCCCTCGCTCCGTGATCCAAGGGACGGCGGAGCTGACGATGGCACTGCTGCTGTCGCTCACCCGTCGAATCACCGTCTGGGATAGCAGACTGCGTCGCGATCGCGATGCGGTGAATACCGGTCTTATGGGGACCGACCTGGGAGGCAAGACCATCGGACTGGTCGGCTTCGGAAATATCGCTCGCCGCGTGGCAGACTTCCTGCGCCCTTATGGGGTCAAGATCCTCTATAATAAGCGCCACAGACTAGACCCACTCGAGGAGGAGGCTCTTGGCGTAACGTATGCTGACCTCGAGACACTGCTCCGTGAGAGCGATATCGTATCCCTACATACCCCGCTTAATGCGGAGTCGAAGCACCTGATCAACGCAGAGACGATCAAGCTGATGCGTGACGGAGCTATTCTCGTCAACGTCGCACGAGGAGCGGTGATGGACGAGCAGGCGGTCGTGGATGCCCTACGGAGCGGAAAGCTCGCCGGCGCTGCCTTTGATGTCTTTGAGCACAATGATAAGCCCCTTGATGCACTCTACGATATGGAGAACGTCGTAATGACTCCTCACGTGGGCACACAAACGACTGAGTCGCGTCTCGCCATGGAGTATGAGCATCGTGACAATATGCTCGGCTTCCTCCTCGGTGACAGACCGGTCGCCTACGTCTACAATCCAGCCGCCAAGGACTAAGAAGCTCATCCCTACAGCACCATACAAGATCCGACTACGTGTGTGATCACGTGGTCGGTTTTTATATGTCCCGAGGAGCGGCACCTCGCCATAGCAATAGGCTTAGATCAAGTGGTGTGGAGTGAAGTGCTGCAAAGGTACGACCCCGAAGAGAGTGATCGTCCCGTAGGGTCTCGTAAAGTATATTAGCTGCAAAAAGAATCAACTATACTCATGTCAGACAGACTGGCTAATTCGCATTTTGATGTGCTGGGATGGGGAGGATGGTGAAAGGGGAGTTGTTGATGTGAGGGATTTAGGAGAAGTGGAGGGCGATGCGGTAGAGAAAGAAGTCGGTGTTTCTGGCTCCGTAGTTGACGCTGACGAAGCGCTGCAGATTTTGATTGAGAGCCTCCGCCTTTGCATTGCTCTCCCGGCGGTAGAAGTACCTCAGAATGGGGGTGGAATTTGACCGGAGGAAGTTGGCGATGTTGCGTATCTC
>NZ_CAKRLH010000084.1 GCF_934359325.1 uncultured Porphyromonas sp. | reverse complement strand
TAGATGCCATAGAGACGACTGATGGTGCCGCGGTAGCCGTCCGTCAGGTCGACCAAGTCATCCTCCGCCCCTCTCACAAGGATCGTATGGGGTGACACTGTCCCTCCGAAGCACTCCAGTCCGTCATCTCCTGAGCTGAGGATCGCCACATGGTCGATCTCAGTCCCGGAGCCGACGCCATTGAGCGTAAGTCCATTGTGCTCCACATCTGCCGCAAGGCTTGCGCCGGGGCTATCGATGATCAGGAAGTGTATCTCCCCGGAGTCATCGCGAGGGTCGTTCCCGCCATAGTATTGGTCGCGCTCCACCTCATCCACCTCCGCCACTCGGTGAGTTGCACCACAGATGGGGGCACTCCCATTGATGATCAGCCCACCCCAGTAACCGGGAAGATCGTACCCCTTGTCCGCGCATAGGACTACCGGCTCCTCAGCTGTTCCGAGGATCCGAATCTTTGCACCTTGCTCCACGAGGATGTACTTATCGAAGCCCGGCATCGAGGAGATCACCGTTCCCCTTTCTATGGTCAGTGTGGCTCCCGTTCGGACACGGACAGTTCCCTCGAGGTGGTACTTTCCTGTGCTGAGTACAAAGTCCTCCGTAATGTCTCCAACGAGAATCGCCTCGCCTCTCTCGCCACCGGGCAGGGTGTAGTCGGGATCCATTTTGCACCCCGTGAGGAGGATAAGAACTGCTGACGCCAGCAGACTAAGTGTGTGATTAGTCATAGGATCAGTCTGGAAGTGTGTAGCTAAAGCCTAACATCAGCCGTGGTCCCTCGTAGGCGAGCTGATAGAGGTGGTCGCCGGACCCTTGGTAGAGTTTTATAGGGGTATTTAGTAGGTTGTCTCCACGGAAGACAAGTAGGATACGATCTGAGAGTCTGGCGTGTGCTTTCGTCGATAGTCGTAGGGATGCACTCTCGTAGAGATCATCCCTGGCACTCTCTCCTACACTGACACACCGGTCTGAGGCGTAATCACCTGAGATCGTCACGCCCCATAGGTCTGTCGTGTAGACTATGGCGCTGCTGAGAAGATGACCCCCGAGGCCCGGCAGGGGGATCCGCTCTCTCCGGGTATGATGCAGGGTCTCTATAGCAGAGGTGTCCCATCCCGTGAGCCGGTACCGGATCTTTAGCCCGATCGGTCTCAGCAGGGGATCGGACAGGTGGCTAAGCCTGTAGTGAGCCTCAAGGGTAAGCCCGATGGACTGGGTAAAGGGGGCGCTGCAAATTGTCTCCAGCGACCAGTGGCCGTCCTTGGGGACTGCACTCTTCTGCTGAGGGATAAGCTCTTCGAAGTCCCTTTGAGTAAAGTCCGGATCCACATATCTGTAGAGGTGGTTCCTTGATCCGGTCCAGTCGATCGAGGCAGAGAGGTGATTTCCATCCCACTCCTTGCGGACTCCGGTGCTGGCTGACAGCCGGTACTCGGGACTCAGTTCGCTTTGTCCCATCTCCATGGTGAGATCGGTGCTCGAGTGCTTGTTGAATGGGATCATCCACTTGTATGGAGGCAATACCTGATCGGTAGACAGGGAGAGGAAGGAGAGCCACCCGCTCCTGGTCTTGGAGTCGAGGGTGAGGTAGGGTAGGAGAGCCAAGTAGTGCCTGGTGTCAGCGACATCCTCGCCTGCACTATTCTCCACTACCGTGTGGCAAAGATAGCTGAGACGATACCCTCTGATACTGCTGCCAATGGTCAGTGTGAGCTGATCGGACAAGAGGTCCCCGTGCCACTCGACCAGACCGTCAGCCTGATCCGTCACCACGTCGAAGCTTGCGGGGAGATAGCTGGGGATATTGGGGACGCGGGAGAAGCTCTTCTCATCCCACGTGTCCATATCGTGCACATACCGGTGGTCTACAAAGGGACCGAGACTGTAGCGTGCGCCTCTTCCTCCAAGGTAGGAGGCATCGGTAAGGTCTCGCTTCGGCATGGAGGCAAAGGTGGGGAAGTGGGCACCGAGTAGGGGGTAGACCTTCTCCGCATAGTCGTCCTCAGATGCCTGAAGTCGTCTGCCGGAGAGGAGCAGGGTGAGATTGCCCTCTGCCAGATCTAGATTCAGCTTTGCCTTGGCACCGTAGCTCATCTCACCGAGGTGAGTGGTTTTCTCACTGATCTTGCGGAAACCGTATGACCGCTCGCTTACCTCCTCATACGATAGTCGTGGGAGGTGTCTGTCTCCGATCTCAGTCCTCACCTCAGTGTCTGGAAGGTGGTGGGCGACCACCCGCTCATTGGGGCAGTCTTCCTCATGGCGCTGATGGTCGATCGACCAGGAGAGGTGCGCTGAGGAGCTTGACAGACGGTGCTCACCGGAGAGAGTAAGTCCGCCGGTCAGTTGTTGCTTCAGTCGTGCGCCGTTCCATCCGGGGAAGCGGTCCGGTAGAGTTCCTCCTGCTCGAGTCAGTCGCTCCAGCTCGCCGGAGTACAGACCTTCCTCCAGAGGTACGATATTATTGATCCCGAGGTGGTAGCGGTGATCCCAGTTGTCCTGAAGCCTGAGGTTGCCACTGAGACCAATCCGGTCCCGATCGGAGACCATCCAGCGGAGAGTCCCTCCGGCGAGGAGCTCCATCCGACGGCTAACCGTGTGCCTCAGCTGATAGTTCCCGATATAGCGATTGGGCAGTCCGCCGGTCCAGGCTGCCCTCATCTCGTCTTCGGTCTGCTGACCGTCCGTGTAGGAGAGACTGAAGTCCACACAGAGCTTCGGGGAAAATAGAGTATCGGTACCTCGCAGGCTGACTTCGCCGATCGGATGCAGGCGAGGGGTGATGACACCTGCCGATGCGGAGAGGTGGAGCCGATCCTTCTCCTGAGCAGCGGCGACAAGAGACAGTGTCAGAGCGAGAAAGGCGGTGGTTATGAGTTGGTGTCGCATTTTCTCATAAAGTCTCGTCAAAAGTCTACCCGCAGGGTGCCGCGAACAGCCCAGGGTGACCCCTGACTGTAGGCACCAGGAGCGGTGAGACGGCGGTAGACATCGATACGCCCGAGTTTCAAGATGTTCTCCAGTCCGAAGCCGACCTCTACGTAGCTCTGGTGGCGCATCTCTGTGGCAATCGTGGGAAGGATAAAAATGTCCGTCGCATGTGCTTGCTGATTTAGCTTAGACGTGTTGCCGTAGAGATAATTGAGACTCCAGACACCTCGCAAGTTCAGCTTATTCAGCAGAGGAATCCTATTAAGGATAAGTCCCCTCATGTGCCACTGAGCGAAGACTGTCGCCCACTCGTCGGCCACATACTCCAGTGGGTAGAGGATCTTAAATCCATTGTCGTGGAGGGAGAAGCCCCGATTGGTCGGCGGAATGTACAGGAGTGGGAAGGGAACCGTATTCCATAGCTTGCCCACCGTTGCTTGGTAGTCCATGCGTCCCCATATGCCCATCGGCAACCGCTGCTCCAGCCGGATCTCCGTTCGGTGTCGGAGGTACTCCCCCCCGAGTACGCGGGCGGCGGTCTCGTGCTTGAGGAAGAGCACCGGGTACTCCCGCTTGATCAGATCCTTGAAAGGCGAGTGGCGCTCCATAGACCCGGGACGGATCCGCTCTCCAGGCGCCCAGCGAAGCTCTACTCCGGCTGCGGCATCCGTGATCGACCACTGGCGCAGTAGCTCTCCATCCCGCTGCACCTTCAGATATGGGAAACCGTGTTCCGCCGGAGTGTCGGTCACATGCTGCAGGTAGACCCTCAGCGAGAGTGTAGAGCCGTAGTCGTGGAGGTACTGCAACTGCCAGATGTTGCGGTAGGAGCGGTTGGTAAGATAAGTGGTCCCGAAGTGGTAGTAGGTATTGTCCTGAGGATCGGTCGCATAGAGCTGACCGGGGGTAAAGAGATCGTGGCTGTAGGAGAGCTGTAGCTCGTCCCTCGGGAATTCTTCCCGGAAGTATCCCTTCGGAAGAAACGACCAGATGACGGAGAGAGAGTGCTTCAGCTCCCGGTCTCTAAAGCCGTAGGCGAGATACCCCTCGAGGAAGAAGCGCGGAGAGATGAAGCCGGTCGTCCGCCCCCCTAGCCGGATACGAGTGCCCTCCACTTCGTTGAATCCAACCATCTTGGTGATCGGACCGATGTCGAAGCAGCTCCCTCCAAAGAGCTTGTACCGGTCGTACCGGGTCCTGATGTACCCGAGCGAGATCATATCTGCCGCATCCAGGAGAAACCGGTAGAGCGGGATCGCCTTCACCTCAGCCAGGAAGTCCTTAAGCCCCTGGTCGGAGGCAAGCATCCGATCCGTCTCCGGTCTGTATCGCACTGCGGTGGAGTCAGACGAGAGGTCGGTGATCGCCTGAGGAGCAGTGTAGAGAAGGGTATCTGTCTGGGCTATTTCGCTCTCCTGAGTGAATACTTCGTGTCCGCCGTAGTGCCTCGTCTGCTCCACGTAGAGCGAGAGCAAGCGCCAGTAGAGTCTGAAGGAGAGGCTCAGGGTCTCCTCGCTCACCTGTCTCCTGTCCGGCTGATCCGGATCGTACTCTTGAGTGATCGAGAGGGCATCGACGAAGTTGAGGTTGGTGGACTCGGGGATGATGAGTTCGCTCCTGAGCAGTTGGGGCGGATCGGTGACGGTGAAGTAGAGATGCCCTCTAAAGGTCGGGTCACTCGGTACAAAGGGGAAGAAGGTGACCATCTGCGCCACCTGCCCTCGCATGACGAGCGTGTCGGTGAGGTAGTACTTGTACTGGCTGAGTCCGTCGGAGCTAAGGGGACTGGCGAAGTGGGTCTGAAGCAGTCGCACGTCCCTGCCATAAAGATCCACCTCCGGGAAGAGATCCTCGATAGCCACGGTCATCGTCCCATCATCGAGTGTCTGGTCCAGCCCCGTGTGGCTGGTGTACCGGATCACCTCCCGCCACATCTTATCCTCGGCGCTGTACCCGTAGTCTGAGATCCGGTCGCGGATGGAGAGTGGCAGGACCCACTTCCCATCTAACCGGGAGCGGGTGACGTACTTAGGGAAAAAGGGGAAGAGGGTATTGAGCCACTTCGCCTTCAGGTCAAAATTGGCGAGCGACAGGGTCAGCCGATCAGCCCCACGGAGGTGGTAGCTGTAGTCGATGCTGTCTCTACGGTTTCGCTCACTCTCTATAGCGTCGAGTATCAGGGTGATCGCCGGATTGCCCTCCTTCCTGTACTTCCCCCGCGGAGTCTCCACTGTGATATTGGGAATGGTGTAGGAGAGCGGTACTGAGTCCTGTGTCGTGATGCTGAAGCTGTCCCTCGGAGTGGGGTAGCTCTCGGACGCCGGCACTGTCTCTCCGTAGAGCAGTGCCGGTGTGAGGGTGACAAGGAGAGTCACCACAAGGGCTATGACTATCACCCGCTGCACGATGTGGACTATGCGCTACTCGGAGACCACGCGAAGGGTCTTCGAGAGTGGCTCCTTCTCCTTGATCTCTCCGGTATCGCTATTCATCCCTCCGAAGACCAGCTCAGCGATAAATCGGTACTCCGCCGGCACTCCCGCATCCTCCCGCACCCGATCATCATCGAGACCGGTGTAGTGCTGGAGATTGGCGCCGAAGCCCAGCCCGACCAGCCCCAGCCAGACGGCGTACTGGTGTGAGCCCTGCACCTGCTCCGCCCAGAGGGGGAAGTTGTGCGCATAGGTAGGGAAGCGCTCCTGCAGCGACCTCGTCACTTCCTCGTCGTCAAAGAAAAGCACCGTCCCGGTCGCATTGCGAAATCCCCGGATCTTATCCGCAGTGCCGTCTGCATACTTCTCCTCCCCGATCTTGGCTATCAGGAGGGACTTGATCAGGTCCCAGTGGCGCCGATGCGCCGCCCCGGTGAGGAGAACCATTCGGACCGGCTGGGAATTGAAGGCCGAGGGCGTGGTGAGGAGAATGCTACCGAGTAGCTCCTCCACCTCATCGATGCCGGCGGGGAGGGAGTTATTGAGATCGTACTGTGAGTGTCTGGTGAGGATCGGCTCCTCGCTCTGTATAAATCCTTTCATTACTTGATTTTCCCATTAGTGATTGTATCCAGGCGATCTCACGCCGCTGCCGGAGCCAGTATAGGTCCGATGGTGGAGAGATCGGAGAAGTCTGAGGAGAGGAAGCGGCGCAGCCCATCGGAGTCGACCTGGCGAACGATCTCCCCTCGGTAGGCAATGGTGATCTCGCCCCGCTCCTCGCTGACGATGATGACCCGCGCATCCGACTGCTGGCTTACCCCCAGCCCTGAGCGGTGCCGGAGACCCATCTCCTTAGGGAGAGAGCTACCGTGGGCAACGGGCAGGATGCATGCGGCGGCGAGGATGTGTCGGTCTCGGATGATCAGCGCTCCGTCGTGGAGCGGAGAGCCTTCGTAGAATATGTTCTCAAGCAGTCGCGAATTAACATCCGCATTCAGTAGTTCGCCGGTGTGTGCGATCGGCGTTAGGTCGACGTTATTCTCGATGACGATCAGTGCCCCCACTTTCTTCTTAGCCATACGCATGCATGCAAAGGTCATCATCGCTATGTACGAGGCCTCCTGCTGCTTGGCCTGATCGCGCTTGCGCTGACGGAAGATCTTCTCTGGAGAGAGCCACTTATTCGTCGA
>NZ_CAKRLH010000083.1 GCF_934359325.1 uncultured Porphyromonas sp. | reverse complement strand
CCACCACGGCACGAGGTCGATGTCTCGTGGAGTCTCCTCTGGTCTCCTTACTGCAAAAAGCTACCTCTTCTGTCATAAAAGGCGACGACCCCTTAGGGATTGGGCGGGCACTGAAAAACTCAAGTGAGTCAGCCCCTGACTAAACCCGGTATTAGTGATCACTATTACCGGGTTTAGTGATCACTAATACCGGGTTTAGAATTCACCGAAGTCTATCCAGCTCGATACGATACTCCCCGGCGCCGTGGATCCCTGACGGGATCCGCCTACCGCCGGCATAGAGGATGAATGTGGCATCGGACAGGGGCGGGGTGCCAGAGGAGGGGGACCGGCGGGTAAGTCCCGTGCAGGATTGGGCGGGAAGGTAAATCTCAAATGCGTCAGCCCTAATATTTGATTAGTTGTGAAAATAACGTACATTTGCTCCAAGTATTAAGAGTTTTAGTAGGTGATGGTTACCCCCCCCCCATTTAACTTTCTTTACGGAAAGTGGTGTATGGGAGCTTCTGAATAGAGAAGTTCTCAGCGGGGCGGATATGCATCCTTACTGCCTTTCATCCATCGAAACATAATAGATCATTATAGAGGATCTCTCGGTCATCCGAGGGATCCTCTATTGACCTCTACCAATGCGAAACTCTGATAATAATAAACCAAATAACAGATAGTTATGGAACAACGTCCGATCAAAAAATTGGTGCTGCTCATCACTTTTTTGGCACTTATGGGTATCAGTTGCTGGGCAACATCCGAGTCTTTGCACCTTCTGCTGCCGAGCTGGCCGGTCGTCTTCTGCTGGATCGTGACCATTGCCTTCTTTTTCATTGCCTCCTACGGAAGTAAGCTGATCGTGGACAGTCTCAATATGAATGTCTATCAGGAGGCAAGAGGAAGAAACTTGGTCATCGGGATTCTTTTGCTCGTATTATTCTGGGTCTTCTTCAGTATGCCGACTAATACACACACATTCTTCTATCGGTCGGCAATCAACGACGTAGCGCTGACAGATGTGGGTGTGACGCAGAAGTATCTCCAAGAGCTGGCGGATGACTCTTACACGCAGAATAACATCAAGCTCAATATTGAGAAGCTCAAGCGTGACGTCTCCTCGCAACAAGTGGCTCTCGAGGCGGAGATCGATAATAGTGCCAACCCCGGCTTCGGGACAAAGGCGAAGAGCTTGCTGAGCGGGCTCGCTAACTCCCTTGGTATAGATGTCATCCCGACTCTCTCCTACCGAGGAACCTCGCCCGCTGAGCGCCGAAAGCTTAAGGAGGAGTACAGCAAGATCATCCATAAGCACCTCAATGCACGCATAGCGGAGATCATTAAGAATGGTGAGGATAGTCGGGCATCGAGGTATAAGCCGGAGGCTGCAGCACTTGCTAAGGAGCTGTCCACCGCCAAGGGGCTACTGAGTGAAGCTAAGGCGCAGGGTAAGGTCAATCAGAAGCTTATCTCAAATGTCGATGCTCTCCTGGCTCGCTCCTATACTGTTGTGAAGAACTATCCCGACCTCATCAATATCTCTGAGGAGGACAAGCCGGTCTATCTCTCAGAGAATCCCGTGAGCAGAACCCACCGTATGCTCAGTGTGGTGGAGGTGTGGAAGGATATCTTTAAGGGAAAGTATGCCGGTCGTGAGGTGATCCTTTGGATCTTTGTCGCCATCCTTGTGGACGTTGCGGCTTTCCTCTTCTTTGCCCTCGCAACCAAGAAAGACGATTTCTAAGTAACTAATTAGAGCCATATAGTATTATGCCGATACAAATTCCATCAGACTCAGATCCAGACTTTGACGTAGATGAGGAGAGAGATCTCGAGCCGGACTATACTCCGACTCATGAGCCGCACATCTCTACTGCGGGACTTCCCTTCGTAGAGGACTCAGCTTTTGGGGTTCCGGAGGAAAAAGCCACTTCAGTGGACTCTGTCCTCGATCCTCTAAAGGTAAGTGTGGAGATAGCAGACAGGAGTACTCCCGTTGTGCTTCTCGTAGGCCCGCCTGCGTCCGGCAAGACGATGATGCTAGTACGTCTGACCCGCTGGCTCAAGAATAAGGGGTATACCGTCACTCCCGTCCGGACTTTCCGACCCTCTGATGGTGCTTACGAGAGGATGTGTGACGACTTCAACGCTATGGTTTCCTCCAATGAAGCCGCCGCCGGTACCAATGTGATCAGCTTTATGCTCGTGAAGGTATCGTACAATGGTCATCCTATCTGTCAGATCCTTGAGGCGCCCGGAGAGCACTACCATAGTCCTTATAGTCCGGAGAGTGACTTCCCGCCCTACATCCATAGGATCATCCAGACAATCCCCAATCGAAGAGTATTCGTCATCCTGACCGATGCCGACTATAAGCTCCAGAAGGACGAGGAGAGCAGGAAGCTCTATGTGGACAAGATCAGGCGGATCCGGCGCCTTTCCTCTCCCAGAGACCGCTTTATCGTGGTACTCAATAAGGTCGACCTGACAGACTATACACTTGGTAAGGGACACTACAATAAGCGAGAGGCGTATAGGGCAGTCAGGGATTTCTATCCCGGAGTCTTTGAGATCTTCGAGAATAAGCACCCGATTACTCGGTTCTTCAAGCCGAGTGAGGCCTCTTTTGTTGCCTTTCAGTCAGGAGTCTTCACAAAGAGCTCTGATGGGAAGTCTACCACCTTTACGGCAGGAGCCGATGGATACGCTGAGGAACTATGGAAGCAGTTGTTGAGCTATTGTAAGTGATATGAAGCCAGAAGTATTTATTATAGGAGCCGATCAAGGGGCAGTTTCTTACCCCAACACGGACGCTAGGTATTTTGAGATGACTTTCTATAACGTCCAAGAGAAGGGCGAGAGTGGAAAGCCTATCCTCGATGTGCGTCTGCGGCATATAGGTGACAAGACCTACGTCGATTATACGATTGTTCTCTACGGGCTCAAGACGACCACCGGTCGACCAAATGGTCACATCGGTCTCACCTATCGCCTAAAGGGATGCATCAAGGACCTCAGGAGGGTCTATGACTTCCTGATGAGTGAGCTTAGGGGGCTCTGTTACAATAGTCTCCTCACACCGGATATGACCACCATCCAGAGGTCGATAAGCGACTTCAAGGAGTTTCCGCAGGGGATGGCAGAGAGGTTTGATCAGATCTTCGATGAGAGTGACTTTACGCCTATACCCACGTCAGCAAACTCTACTGGTGAGAAGCAACTCCTTAATCCTCAAGATATCTACCGATCATCTGTGGGAGAAAATGTGACCAATGGTAAGGTCATCAGGGTCTCCGAGCTCTACCCCTCCGCATCGCAGAGGGAGATGAACGCTAAGCTGCAACAGCGTGAGGAGCAGATGAAGGCGACACTCACAGAACAGACGCAGAAGTCACAGAGTCGGATCGATGCCCTTAGTCAGAAGATCAGTCAGCTCCAGAAGCAATCCAGAGAGGATCGTGAGAGAATAGAGGATTACGAAGACCGCTTTCAGAAGGCAAAAGAGAGGCTCGACATACCGGCCCATTCCGGTAAGGGTCAGTCTGCCGGTCAGACGAAGCAGCCGGAGGAGTCGATGACTTCGGAGGGGGAGAAAGGAGGGAGGACTGAGAGGTCCGGTCGGTTTTGTTGGTGGCGCGAGGCACTTTCGCTCCTTCAGCTCATCCTCAGCATCGTCATCCTTGGGCTTCTTGTCTTCGCTATTACACAGCGGGACGAGACAGCTAAGCCGCCGGTTGATACCCAGACTGAGAGAGTGGAGCAGTCGTTTTGGTCAAGGATACGCAACTTTTTTGGAGACGAGGACAAAAACAGTCCGAAAGAAGAAAGTAGGTCGCAAGAGGAAGTGAAGAGGCTCTCGGAGGATAGCATACAGCTCCAAAAAAGCCAATCGTTCCAAATGGAAGAGACCGATAGGGACACATCCCACGATGATAAGTAGAGTCCTGTTGCTTGCCAGCGTCCTGCTCCTCCTTCCTGCTTGTCAGTGCTCATCTGATGAGGAGGGGAGCGGAGAGAGTGAGCTGTGGTTCAACTTTGATACTGATGCCGAGGGAGGTGACCGGTCGGACTTGGAAGAAGGCTCGGACTATCTATTCTCGGAGTCCTTCGAGGTGGATGTCCCGTACGAGCAGCGTGGTGGGGTCAAGGTGCTCTCCGTGAGACTTAATGGTATCCCGATGGATATGATCCTTGACACCGGAGCCAGCACTACCAGCATATCTCTTGCCGAGGCTAAGTATCTTGCCAATAAGGGACTGATCACCGAGAGTGATGTCCTCGGGACGGTGCAGTCTACGCTCGCCGATGGATCCCTGACGGAGGGACTGGTGCTGAATCTCCGAGAGCTGGTCATACACGGGGATCAAGACTTGGTCTTTGAGAATGTCCGGGCGTGCGTCACCGGTAGTATGGATGCCCCCCTGTTGCTTGGTAATGAAATACTGGATCGGGTGAGTACCCTCACCGTCGATAACGACAGAAAGGTGGTCACCTTTAAGAAGTACTGATTATGAATGTAGACATTTTTGCGTGGTCTGTCTCACAGGGATCCCGTTGGGAATTCCCGGTAGGTAATTCACTCCGTGAGACTTATACCAGACTTTCCTCTCCTATCTATGCGGAGACCGGGATACTCCATCTCTCAGTAGAGCGTTCCGGGGATGTGATCTGCTATCACTTTTTCCGTCACTGGCTGGCGCAAGGCCTGTATGCCGGCATTTCCATACTTGTCAATGGCTTTGCCGTCACTGATCTTGATGCCCTGGCAGAGCTTGTGGATGAGCGATTACAGAGTCTGCCGTCTCTTTTGGCACAGCCTGATGAGTCAAAGGTCAGAGCCCGACTTTCTCTGATCTTTGATATGCTTCGGGATAGTCTCTGCAATCAGTCCGACCGATATGGGTTTAGGTCCCTTGCTCCGGTGGACTACTCCACGGAGAGCGATTATTTCCTGAGCTTCATCTGGGGAGAGGCCACGCCGGATGAGATTGTCCGCTCCACGGAGAAGGGGCTGACGCATGTCGCCTTTTGCGATTATCCTGAGGAGATCTCTGTCGACCCCACGATCTCATCACTCGACAGACCACAGTCTTCATCTCCGGTGGAGAGCGAGCCTGCTGAGGTGCCCGATGACTATTTCGTCAAGTCAATACTTGTGACCCTCTTCTGCTGTACGCCCGTTGGAATAGGTGCCATCGTAAATGCCATAAAATGCAGACGAGAACTCAAGAATGGCAATCTGGCAAAAGCAAAAGGGTATGCGAAGGCGGCAAAGGATTGGGTGATAGTTGGATTCATTCTGGGTATACCGGTTTGGATTTCTACGCTTATGAGATTATCCAGAACGATGTGAGATGCCCGGGAGACGTGGTCTCCTACCTCTTCTATGGTTACCATAGTGAAGTGGCAGTGACGTGGAGAAGCAGGTGAGTCAGATAGAGGCTCCCGAGGAGCCGGCAGGAGCTAACCGAGACGAAGGTGGCTTCTATACCTTGTGGCTACTCCTGCTCATCGTCTGCGGGGTGGCGGTCTACCTCTGGTACAAGGGTGACAAGCTGTCCGATACCATCCGTGAGGATAGGGAGTGGATCTCTCAACTTGAGGAAAAACTGGAGCCATTGCCCGTCGAGATCATGGAGATCGAGGTTGCCAATGTGGACGAGGACTATAACTACGAGACCGACTACGGGGATGATATCCGGGCAAGCAGCTCGATGTATCTCGCCTTCAGGGTCACTTACTGCCCCAATAGGATGACCAATGAGAGACGATCCGAGGAGCTGGAGCTTCCCATCGAGCTTGTTGTCTATTATTATGAAGTTCCCCGGGAGGATGAGGATGGCGAAAGGACGCTCTTCAGTATCTCCTATTCTTATCGGGATACCCTATCTGTATCTGACGGACTGATGCCCTATGAGAGTTGTGTCGAGGAGCTCTCCTCCTACGGCTCACCTGAGCACGGAACGTGGACTGCCGGACTCTATAGAGTGGAGATATGGTATGAGGGGCTGTGCATTGGTATGAAGAGCTTTTCACTTTATTGAGATACAACAATAGACAGATATGAATGCAGATATTTCTTGCTGGAGTACGAGGTGGCATGGTGTAGAGGAGTACCCCCACCGCTATGCAACCTTGCGGGCGCATAACCTGATAAAGTCGAAGACCTTCACGGAAGCAGATCTCCATCTGATCGCGGAGCGAACCGGTGACGTGATGTGTTACCTCTTCTTCCGACAGGCTCCCGACGGCTGTCGCTCAGGCATCACTCTCTGTGTCAATGGCTACGCTTGCCGAAACCTCGGCCGGCTGGCGTTGCTTGCAGCACCCGTGGTGGATACACTCTCCGACTTCGTTCTGGGTGAGGGCAGCGATGCCCGGACCGAGGCTTTTATCACCGGGAGGCTTGGTGAGCTGCGGGAAAAGTTAGAAGCGGCGACCGACTTAGGCGAGAGCTCGCTCTCGCCCCTTGACTACGCCATTAAGGATGACAACTATATGAGCTATGCCTGGGGCTATGCCGATCCGAAAGCGATACTCGCATCTTCCGAGCAGGGTCTCATCTATGTCCGCTTCCCTGGTCTTGCTACATCCACGCTCCTGTCGACTGCTCCCAATGTCAAGTCATCCCGGAGTTTTTCCTTCGATGAAGGTAGGGTCGTCTTCTTGATCATTGTCTTGCTTATTTCCTCTCTGCTTGTAACTGTGT
>NZ_CAKRLH010000082.1 GCF_934359325.1 uncultured Porphyromonas sp. | reverse complement strand
GTTCCGGCATTGTTGGTTCCATCGGTCAGGAGGATAACCACTTTACTATCACCCTTCTGGTCCTTCAGTCGGCTCACTGCGGTGGCGAGACCGTCACCGATTGCCGTGCCGTCCTCCAGCAGCCCTATGTCCACCTGACTGAGGAGACTGAGTAGGATGGCTTGGTCTGTAGTGAGCGGGCACTGCGTAAAGCTCTCACCGGCAAAGATCACCAAGCCGATGTTGTCGTGCTGGCGAGAGGAGATAAATTCGCTAGCCACAGCCTTTGCCGCTTCGACACGATTAGGCTTCAGGTCACGAGCAAGCATACTCCCGGAGATATCCAGAGACATCATAATATTGATACCCTCCGTCTCACTGGACGACTTGTTACTGAAGCTCTGCGGACGAGCAAGTGCCGTCACCATACATGAGTAAGCGATGAGCAGCAGGACAAAGGGGATCCAAGTCAGGCGTGAGCGCAAGCTGCGACGCATTCCTCGGAATGCATTGGCACTGCTCAGCGTAAAGGTGGCAGGACGCCTCCGCCTACGTATGTATATGTAGACGAAAAGCGGCAAGAGCAGCAGGAGGAGAAAAACCCAGGGATGTGCAAAAGTCATAGTTCGTCCTCTTTCTTTTCCTTATCATCCGCCTTGGGTTTGTGCTCCTCGACAAACGCGCGAGAGGCACTCAGGAGACTGACATTCTCCCCCATCTCCGGTCTGTACTTGGCAAACTTTGCCAGATCAGCAGTAGTCAAGATGCGACTCAGATCATCGTACATACGCTCGCGACCGATATGCGACCGGAAGAGTTCCAGGATCTCGGACGAGGTCTTCTCACCCGTCTCAAAGCCATAGACCCGCTTCAGGTAGCGACGCAAAATGTCCGACATCTCGGTGTAGTACTCCTTCACTTGATCGCTCTCCCAGAGCTTCTCGTCCTTGAGCTTGGCTAGCTCCTCCACAGCCTCCTCATAGGGATCGCGAAGTGGCTCAGTCACCTCTGCCGATACCGCTGCACGCTCCTTCTTTTGGCGACCGATGAAGTAAGCGATCGTGACGAAGAGCAGAGCAATAAGACTCATAAGAGCATAGAAGAGTGCCACATAGTAGAGGTAGTCCCAGAGGACAAAGTCTGCCAGCCACTGGGGCTTGATATCCCTGATCTCATCCGGATGCTCAAGGTCGACGGGTACGGTACCGACCATCAGAATTGGTTGATCCTGCGCCTCTACCGGCTGATCCGCAACTAGTGCTGCAATATGATCGAGCGTGTAGGAGGCGGAGTCAAAAGAGGTCAGTGTCACCTCGTAGACGATCTGACGCAGTCGGTCACTGATCATCGTCGTATCACCAGTGGCAACACCCAAGATCTCCACTCCTGAGACCAAAGTATCTGCGGGCAGAGCGAGCCGGACCTCCCTATCCATCGGGGCGACGACACTCACACTGAGAGTGGTCTGCTCACCGATCAGGATCTTCGTAGGCTCCAGCTTCGGGATAAGACGCACCTCGTCCTGCGCAAAACCGCTTCCGCACAGACAGAAGAGCAGAAGGATGGCAAAAAGCCGACATTGGAAGCGCCGATGGGTCATATCCATATCAGTCATCAGATCCGAGGGTGAGTAAAAAGTCGCTGTAGTCTCGGCACGTAATCCTCCGACGTCGACACGCTCGCATATCCGATATTGTACTTACTGAAGGTCTCCCTCAGCTTACCAGAGAGTTCCTGCCAGTAGTCACGATACTGCTTCCGGACAGACTTGGACGAGCTATCGATCATACGCACCTCGCCAGTCTCTGCATCGCGGACACGAAGCATTCCGACTATTGGCAACTCCGCCTCATGGGGATCGTAGACCTGCATAGCGAGCAGGTCATGCTTATTGCGGACCACTGCCAGAGTCTTAGCATAGTCGCTTCCGTCGATAAAGTCGGAGAGGAGAAAGAGGGTGCAACTCTTGCGCTGTACATTGTGAGCAAAGCGTAGAGCCACCGAAATGTCCGTCCCCGAACCTTGTGGCTCGATAGAGAGGATCTCGGAGAGGATTGTCAGCACATGCTTGTGACCTTTGGAGGGGGGTATATACTTCTCCACCCGATCAGAGTAGAAGATCACGCCGACATTATCGTTATTCTTTATGGTACTAAAGGCAAGCGTGCCTGCGATCTCCGCCACTCTCTGCCGCTTCGTCATACCCACGGTACCGAAGTGCTCACTCCTCGAGATATCTACGAGGAGGATCATAGTCAGCTCTCGCTCCTCCTCGTAGACCTTGACATAGGGACGGGCATAGCGTGCGGTGACATTCCAGTCGATATCCCGCACATCATCACCCTGCTGGTACTCTCTCACCTCGCTAAAGGACATACCTCGTCCCTTGAAGGCAGAGCGATACGCACCAGAGAAGATATCCTCCGACAGGCGACTCGACTTGATCTCGATCCGACGGAGTCTCTTGAGCAACTCCTGTGTATCCATCACCTCTCCGCTTAGGGCACCTGGACCTTATTGAGTATCTCTGTGATCACCTCATCCGTCTTGAGATTCTCCGCCTCAGCCTCGTAGCTGAGACCGATACGGTGACGCATCACATCATGACAGACAGCACGCACATCCTCCGGGATGACGAAGCCGCGATGCTTGATGAAGGCGTAGGCTCTTGCAGCGAGCGCCAGATTGATAGAGGCACGCGGCGAGGCACCATAGCTGATCATTCCCCTAAGGCTGTCCAGTCCAGCATCTCCAGGGAATCGAGAGGCGAAGACAATATCGATAATGTACTTATTGATCTTCTCATCAAGGTATACCTGATGCACGATCTCCCGAGCCTTGAGGATCTGATCACCAGAGACCACGGGGCGAACCTCGGTCGGAGTGGCCTTGATCTGCTCCGTCACGATACGGCTCTCCTCCTCCTTGGTGGGGTAGCCCACCAGCACCTTGAGCATAAAGCGGTCGCTCTGAGCCTCCGGCAGTGAGTAGGTGCCCTCCTGGTCGATCGGATTCTGGGTCGCCATAACGAGGAAGGGACGAGGCAGCTCAAAGGTCTCATCAGCGATCGTCACCTGACGCTCCTGCATCGCCTCGAGCAGCGCACTCTGCACCTTGGCAGGCGCACGATTGATCTCGTCGGCAAGGACAAAGTTGGCAAATATCGGTCCCTTCTTCACGCTGAAGGTCTCAGACCGCTGACTGTAGATCTGAGTACCGATGACGTCAGCCGGGAGAAGGTCGGGAGTGAACTGGATCCGGCTAAAGTCGGAGTCAATAAGCTCCGCAAGAGTCTTGATTGCAAGGGTCTTCGCCAGTCCGGGGACACCCTCCAGGAGGATGTGTCCGTCAGCAAGTAATCCTATGAGAAGTGACTCACGGAGATGCTTTTGCCCAACGATGACACGATTCATCCCCTCATCAATGAGGGTGAGAAAACCGCTCTCCCGCTCGATCATCTCCGTCAGTGCCCTAATATCTACGCTTGGTTGTTCCATATCTGTTTCTATTGCAATGTCTACCTGCCTCCCCCTCACTCAGCCACAAATATACCGATTTCGCCCCCAACCCCGACCGTTAGAAGTAATAATCTTACTTAACGCTGTCGTCATGGGAAAAGGAGTACGGAGCTGCCGAGAGCGAAGTCCCTCTATCCACGTCTGGCTTATCGCTCATGCGAAACCTCAGCACGCCACCCTCCCGGATCTCATCCATTGTCAGATAGTTTCGATCCAGGAACCTGTCACCAAGCTGCAGTGTCTCTATGTATCTGTGACCTGGATCGTTGCCTACCGCCTCTATCAAGAGCTCCTTCTCATCGGGGAGAAGAAGCGTCACTCTGTCAAAGAGCGGTGACCCGATCACATACTGGAGCGAGCCGGGACAGACAGGGTAAAAACCGAGTGCTGAGAAGACATACCAGGCAGATGTCTGACCATTGTCCTCATCCCCGCAGTAGCCATCCGGACGTGCCGCATAGAAGCGATCCATCACCTCCCGGACAAGGTACTGAGTCTTCCACGGCTGACCGGCATAGTTGTAGAGATAGATCATATGCTGGATCGGCTGATTGCCGTGGGCGTAATTACCCATCCCCATCACCTGCATCTCACGGATCTCATGGATGACAAAGCCGTAGTAGCTCTCATCAAAGATCGGAGGAAGAGAAAAGACGGAATCAAGCATCTGGACGAACGGCTCTCTGCCTCCCATCAGGTCGATCAGCCCCTGTGGATCGTGAAAGACAGACCAAGTGTAGTGCCAGGAATTACCCTCGGTAAAGTCCCCTCCCCACTTAAGCGGATTGAAGTCGGGAGCAGGCGTGCCATTCCTCAAACGACCACGCATCAGCTTATGCGAGCGGTCATAGAGGTTGCGATAGTTCGTAGCTGCCCTTGCGTAGGGTTTCAGTTCATCGTCCCTCTTCCCCAGTGCCTTGCCGAGCCTCCAGATGCACCAGTCATCGTAGGCATACTCAAGCGTACGCGCAGCACTCTCATTGATTCCCACATCGGAGGGGACATAGCCGAGACGGTCGTACCACTCCCACCCGAGACGTCCGGTCGCGGATACCTTTGGGTGGACTGCGTGAGCACCATGGGTGACGGCATCCCATAGTGTCTCCACGTCGTAACCTCTCAGACCGGTGAGATAGCCGTCAGCGACGACTGAGGCGGAGTTATTCCCCACCATAATGTCTCGATGTCCCGGGCTGGACCACTCCGGCAAGAAGCCGCTCTCGCGGTAAGCACTCACGAGACCCGCCTGCATACGAGCTGCCTCCTCGGGATAGAGCAGATTGAGGAGCGGGAAGAGTGCCCTAAAGGTATCCCAAAACCCGGTGTCTCCATAGAGATACCCCTCATGGATCTGCCCGTCGTAAGGACTGTAGTGGATCCTCATGCCGGACTCATCGTACTCGTAGAGGCGACGTGGGAAGAGCAGGCATCTGTAGAGCGTGGAGTAGAAGGTCCTCATATCGTCGACGCTCTTACCCGCTACTAGGATGCGTCCGAGGAGATTATTCCACAGCTCTCGTCCCTCCTGCTCCAGTTCATCGATACCCTTTGACACCGCCTCTCGCTGGTTGAGCTCCGCCTGTCTCGGGCTGACAAACGAGGAGGAGACGACCAGCTCGACCGTTGCACCCTTCTCAAAAGCCACCACAGCTGAGATATGATCTCCCTCTGCCTGAGTCGAGTTTACCTCCTGCCCTTCCTTATATATGTAGCGTAGTCGGAAGGGGCGATCTACCCTCACCATAAAGTGGCACCTAAAGTTTTCCGCCACTCCACCGCTATTCTTACTGCTGTAGCCGGTAATGGTCTGTGACATCTCGTCAACCGTGATCGCAGACCCTCCATCGAGTGCATCGAGGACGAGGTAAGGCGTCCGCCCCTCAGGGTACTCTATCCGAAACCTTGCCGCCCGCTCTGTCGGCACCATCGTTACCCGGGTATCGTAGTCAGCCAGATAGACGCGATAGCTGTAGGGAGTGGCCTCCTCAGAGAAGTGAGAGAACCACGATGCCCTCTCGTCCTGATCGGGAGAGGGATTGTCAGTCGTTGGCATCAGGACCAGCTGACCATAGTCATTCATCCAGGGACTTGGCTGGTGGGTTTGCTTGAAGCCCCTGATCTGCTGTGCATCATAGGTGTACTGCCACCCATCGCCCATCTTACCGGTGAGTGGAGTCCAGGCATTCATCCCCCAGGGACGGGCGATTACAGGGTAGGTGTTTCCGGCGGAGAGGTCATGGCTGCTGTCCGTACCCATCAAGACATTAACGTAGTCCACCGGCTCTTGGGCAAAGAGACCGATAGAGAGGAGGATAAAAAGGGATGCGAAAGAGAGAGTGCGTCTAATCATTTGGACTCTATGCTTAGCACCTCACCGATAAGGTCATAGTCGGCGGTGCCGGTGATACATACCTGACAAAACTCCCCCATTCTCGCCTCACCCGTAAGGATCACCTCGGGATCCACATCAGGCGAGTCGTACTCTGTCCGACCGATATAGTGTCCCTCCTCCTCTCGGTCTACCAGTACCCTGAGCGTCTTACCCACCATAGACTCCGCTGTCTGCAGAGCGATCTCCTGCTGTAGGGTCATCAGGCGGTCATAGCGCTCCTCCTTGACCTCCTGCGGTACATTGTCGCTGTAGTGTCGGTAGTCATAGGTCCCCTCCTCATGGGAGTACATAAAGGCACCCATTCGCTCAAATCTCTGCTCACGAACGAAGTCCATCAGCTCCTCAAAGTCCTCATCTGTCTCCTCCGGGTGCCCGACCATCAAAGTGGTCCGGATCGCAATACCGGGAACCTCCTCGCGCATACGTCGTAGGAGCTCCTCCGTCTCCTGACGAGTCACACCCCGCCGCATCACTCGTAGCATATGGTCGGAAGCGTGCTGCAGGGCAATATCGAGGTACTTGCAGACCTTGGGCTGCCCGCGCATCACCCTCAGGAGATCCATCGGGAACTGTGCCGGATAGCCATAGTGAAGCCTCACCCACTCGATTCCGTCGACCCGGCAGATCTTCTCGATCAGCTCAGGCAGTCGTGGCTCTCCATAGAGATCCCGTCCGTAGTAGGTAAGATCCTGCGCGATGACGAGTAGCTCCTTCACTCCCGAGGCAGCCAGCCCCCTTACCTCCTCGAGGATCTCCTCCTCCGGTCGGGAGACATGCCTGCCGGTAATGATGGGAATGGCACAGTAAGCGCACTGCCGACTACAGCCCTCCGCAATCTTCAGGAATGCATAGTGATCCGGTGTGGTCGTTAGGCGGGAGTCGGCGACGGTGCTGTGATACGCCTTACCCAGGTGAGTGATCAGATCCTTCCAGTCAAACTTCCCATAGATCCCGTCCAGCTCTGGGATAGCCTCTCTCAGCTCCTCCCGGTATCGCTCACTGAGACAGCCCATCACATAGACCTGCCCCACCTGCCCCGAGGACTTACCGGAGACCACCTCGAGGATCATGT
>NZ_CAKRLH010000081.1 GCF_934359325.1 uncultured Porphyromonas sp. | reverse complement strand
CTGCATCCGATCCGCACCGGTAAAGAGGTGATCGGAGTCGGAGTACTCGTAGATGTAGGCATGGTCTATCGCCTCACCGCACTCGGTCGAGTCGTTGTACATCACATGATTGCCCCTCAGCTCCATACTCTCAGCCGTATCCCGGAGGATGACGCTACCATAGAGGTCGGCAAAGTGTGCGGGGCGGTCGTAGATCAGCGAGTCACCCGTCATCCATCGGCTGCCGGAGACGATCTCAGCCCGGTCAAGGAGCGTCGCCACGTCCTCCTCCGTCCGGTAGGTCCCGCGAGTAGCGTAGATGATACCGCTGTCGCCCTCGATCGTTGTGGGACCGAGGATGGTAGCGATCTTGGTGTTGGTGTCGTAGTGCAGCGTATCGGAGTAGAGGGTGAAGTTATCATTCTGCAGCACGACGTCGTTGTAGAAGACCGCCGTCTTATCCACCGTGGAGTACTCCGCATAGACGCTCGAGAGCACATTGAGGCTGTCGGCCACCGAGCCGTAGTCAAAGTAATAGGCGATCCCCGACATACGATCGTAGTCCAGGCTATCTGTGAGGAGGGTATTCTCTCCCTGCTCCATCTGAACCAGCTCTCGGAGTCGTGCCAGCCTCGTGTAGCCGTCGTAGTCCAGGTAGTTGCAGTATATATCGACCGTATCCTGCGCCTGGTGGATGTGGACGTTACCAAAGGCCTCAAAGCGATTAGCCTCCCTATAGAGGAGCGCACTGTCGCAGTACATCAGCGCATTGTCGTGCTTGAAGACAACGTTTCCCGTCAGGATCTGCGCATCGGGATTGACCTCCTTATCGAAGCGCCACAGGTCCACATGTTCTATGATGATCCTCTCCTTGCCGGTCGTGTCCGCGGGCGCCGTCTGTAGGGAGGAGAGCAAGTCGGCAGTCCCCGGAGCCGATGGCCGTGCCTGAGTAGCCATAAGCCCTGCCACCGACAGGAGCGTCAGTGCCAGAGCTAAGAGAAAGGGATGACGAGGGTCACCTTCGTTCATACGAGACTACTCTTGCAGTATAGAGACAAGCTTACTTCTTCTCCGTACCCTCACGAAGCACCCAGCCGGGGTACTGAAAGGTGCACTGACGATAGGCGGGAGCGATGCTGACGTAGGTGGTCTTCTGCTTCTCGCGGATCCACTCATCGAGCAGCTCCTCACGCTTTTTCCCCTCCACCATATCCTTGATCACCTGATAGTCGTCGACGACATTGGCACGGTGCCCGGACTTGCGGCTCTTGAGGCGGGCGATCGCCACCACGAGGTGGTTATTCTTATCCGTCATGGTAAAGGGCTTGGTGATCTCGCCCTCGCTCAGCTCCGCTACGAGCGGAGACATCTCCTGCGGCAGGTCAGACATCTGGAAGCGAGAGGTGCCGAAGAGGGAGCTCTGCTGATTCGCATTCACCATCTGACCGTTGCTCAGACGGGTATCCTCATCGGAGGAGTAGTAGAGTGCAGCGGTGGCAAAGGGGACGCTGTCCCTCGTGATGATGCCGGCAATGGAGTCCATCCGGCTATTGGTCGCAAGGAGCTCCTCCTGATTGACCTCCGGACTCAGCATGATATGCCGCACATTGATCAGGTCACCTCGCTTATCGATCAGCTGGATGATGTGGTAGCCCCGCTTTGTCTCCACGATGCGTGACACTTTCTTCGGGTCATTGAGGCTAAAGGCGACGTTGGCAAACTCCGGCTCCAGCTCTGCACGACCGACAAAGCCGATCTCACCACCTCTGAGAGCGGTCTCATTGTCCTTAGAGTAAAGGCGAGCCAGGGTCTCGAAGTCAGACTTCCCGCTATTGACCTGCTCTGTGAAGTCGACCAGTCGCTGCTTCACTGCATCGACCTCCTTGATCGAGATCTTGGGCTGAAGGGTGAGGATCTGCACCTCCACCGTCGTGGGGACAAAGGGCAGGGAGTCCTTATTGATCTGCTCATAGAAGCGATTGACCTCCGACGGAGCGACCATCACCTCACCGACGATCTTCTGCTGCATCTGCATGACGGTGTACTGCTCAGCCACTACCTTACGGCGGTCCTCCCGTATCTGAGAGTACTTCTGCCCGAGGTACTCCTCGAGCTTCTCCTTACTCCCCAGCTGATTGGTCACCTGCTCCAGCCACTGATTGACATTGGCATTGATCATCTGCTGATTGGGTTCGATACTGTCGATCTTGGCTTGGTTGAGGAAGAGCTTCGAGATCGCCATCTGCTCAGGGATGATGCAGCGCGGATCGCCCTGGAAGGGCTGACCCATGCTCTCGTAGTACATCCTCTGTCGCTCAATGTCGGAGAGCAGGATCGGCTCATCGCCCACGACCCAGGCCACCTCATCCACCACATTCTTACTACTCTGAGCGAGCATCGTCAGCGGAGCGAGGAGCAGGCAGAGGAGAGTCAGGAGCTGCCTCTGATGGGACCGGGTATGGAGTTGCGTACTCATTAGCATGACCTATTACTTATTGGCTTTGTCGTTATTGACCATCTTCTTCCACGAGTCGCGGAGGGAGACAGTCTGATTGAATACCGGCAGCTCGTCTGTGCTGTCCTTATCCTTCGTAAAGTAGCCTTTGCGGACAAATTGGTAGTGATCCTCCACCTGAGCCTCCGTGATAAACTTCTCGGCATAACAGGGGTAAAGGATCGTCTCACTCTGAGGATTGATCAGCTCGCTGATGTCATTGTACTCCTCCGCCATCGGATCCTCGGCAGAGAAGAGATGGTCGTACATACGGACCTCGACCGGCTGCGCTCCGGCAGCGTAGACCCAGTGGATGGTCCCCTTCACCTTACGATTGGCAGTGGCGCCGCCGGTCTTACTCTCCGGATCGTACTCGGCATAGACGGTGGTAATACGTCCCTCGGAGTCCTTCTCGCATCCGGTGCAGGTGACGATGTAGGCGGAGCGGAGACGAGTCTCGCGCCCGGGGGTGAGACGGAAGTACTTCTTGGGTGCATCCTCCATAAAGTCCTCTCGCTCAATCCAGAGCTCACGTCCAAAGGTCTGCGTGTGAGTGCCTGCATCGGGATCCTCCGGATTATTGACACACTCCATCTCCTCAGTCTCTCCCTCGGGATAATTAGTGATCACCAGCTTCACCGGATCCAGCACCACGGCGGCACGGGTGGCGACCTTATTCAGATCCTCCCGGACATAGTGCTCCAGGTGCTCCTCCTCGATGGTACCGTCGTACTTCGTGTAGCCGATGGCGCCAATGAAGTTTCGGATACTCTGTGGCGTGTAGCCTCTCCGGCGCATCCCGACGAGGGTGGGCATTCGCGGATCGTCCCAGCCGTGTACGAGACCGCGCTGCACAAGCTCCAGGAGCTTCCGCTTACTCATCACCGTGTGGGTGAGATTGAGCCGATTAAACTCATACTGGCGAGGGCGGTAGTCGCTGTCCTCAGGCTTGAGGAGGTCGATGAAATAGTCGTAAAGGGGGCGATGGGGGACAAACTCGAGCGTACAGATCGAGTGGGTTACTCCCTCGAAGTAGTCACTCTGTCCATGAGCAAAGTCGTACATCGGATAGACCGACCAGTCCGTCCCGGTGCGAGCGTGCGGCTTCTTGATGATGCGGTAGATGATCGGGTCGCGGAAGAGGAGGTTGGGGTGCGCCATGTCGATCTTCGCCCGGAGGGTCATCGACCCCTCGGCGTGCTTGCCGTGGCGCATTTCCTCAAATAGCCGGAGATTCTCCTCCACGGGACGATCCCGATAGGGGCTGTCTGTCCCCGGCTCGGTGAGCGTCCCCTTCTGAGCAGCGATCTGCTCGGAGGTCTGCTCATCGACATAGGCCAGTCCCCGCTTGATCAGGTCGACGGCAAAGTCATAGAGCTTCTCGAAGTAGTCACTGGCGTGGTAGACATTGCCCCAGTGGAAGCCGAGCCACTCGATATCCCGCAGGATCGCATCGACATACTCCTGGTCCTCCTTGACGGGGTTGGTGTCGTCGAAGCGGATGTTGCAGACTCCGCCGTACTTCTCTGCGATACCGAAGTCCATACAGACTGCCTTGGCGTGCCCGATGTGGAGGTAGCCATTGGGCTCCGGTGGGAATCGCGTCTGGATGCGCCCGTTGTGGAGCCCCTCCCGGAGGTCACGCTCCACGATCTGCTGTATAAAATTGAGCGACTTCTCCTCGCCGCTTTTTACTGGTTCTACTATCTCGCTCATACAAGGCTCTTAATAGGGTAAAAAACAGGGCGGACGACAGCTCCCGGGAAGCCGGTCACGATGCCACACCACTGATCACAAAGATACTACAATTACCCCACCTATCCACCACTCTTACCACGACCTCAGTGCAAGAGGATTAGAGTCCACCCCCTCAGGCTGACATCTATTACCGGTATTAGTGAAGACTATTACCGGTATTAGGCGCACCTAATACCGGTAATAGAAATCAGCCCTCGAGAGAGGGGTTAATGCCGTGCGCCCGAGTGGGCAGCATCAGAGTCGGTCAGTACGAAGTCCGCAGAGAAGATCCGCTCGTTGTAGTCCTGGGCTATCGCTCTTAGCAGGCGACTGTAGTGGTCTCGGACGGAGTCGCTCGGTAGTGTCGGGTCGGTATGATCCGTCTGCACCGGTGCGCGAGGGGCCTCGACAGAGACCTCACCGTCGCGACGCATCACTACCGTCAGCTCCTTCGTAAAGAGGAAGTAGCGGTCAAAGAAGTTATTGAGAGCATAGTGATCCGCCGAGTCATCAAAAATATTGTGCCCATAGGCGTAGATCGGGCGCTCGATACCCAGCAGGTAGAGCAGGGTCGGATAGATGTCCATATGCTGCACCACTCGGTCTGAGATCTCGCCCCGGAGGGAGCCGTCCGGGACATAAAAGCAGATCGGTACCATCGACCTACCCGCCGAGCAGTCGTACTCGGGGCGGTCGCTCTGATTGGTGTGGTCACCGGTGATGACAAAGATCGTGTGATCATACCACGGCTCATCCTTGATGGAGTCAAAGAAGTTTCGCAGCGCCTCATCTGAATACTGCGCCGTGCGGTGGATCGGGAGCGTGTCCGGCTTATACCTTTCCTCATACCCGCGGGGGAGCTGGAAGGGGTGGTGGTTGGTGAGGGAGAAGAAGAAGGCTCCGAAAGGCTCTCTCAGTGAGTGCTTCATGTCCCGCGCCATTGCCTGCTCAAAGGGGTCGTCAAAGACGCCCCACGAATTCATAAAATACCGATCGGCATCCGGCACCTCCTGGCGGAAGTCCTCCGCCGTGTACTGACGCTCAAGGCCCATCCGGTGGAGAAAGCCATAGAAACCCATCGCCCCAGGCTCGTCACCGTGGTAAAACTTCAGGTCATACCCCTCGTTGCGCAACATCAGCGGCAGCCCCGACGTAAAGGCGTGACACTGCTGATAGTCCTGCATCTGATACTCCTTGTCGTTGAAGGTAGCGCCAAAGGTAGGGAGCGATGCATAGATTGAGGGGAAGGACTCGACGGAGCGCTTCCCATTCGCATACCCATACTTCGCGTAGAGCGTATGGGGGATCAGCGAGTCGAGGAAGGGCGTATAGCTCTCGTAGCCGGGGATCTCCGTATTGAGGGCGCCGACATACTCTCTCCCCATGCTCTCCATCAGGACGATCATCACATTGTACCCCCGGAGCGAACCGTAGAGTGTGTCTCCAGGTGCCAGTGGCTTGGCCTGATAGGTGGGATCAAAGAGCTCCCTGAGCTCGGTCGGGTCGTAGAAGCGATACCGGACAAAACGCGCACCGGAGCTTCGGGAGAGCGAGTAAGGAGTATTCAGCACCAGCGCCACCTCCCGATAGTCCTCGATGTACCTGTCGGCTATCGCCTCACTCAGCGGACGCTCATGAGATCGAAGGGTGCCTCGCATACCGACCACGATGAGACCGACAGCAACGACAGCTCCGAGGATCCGCCGTGCGAGCGGACTCCTTTGCTCCCCTATGGGCTCGTAGGAGAAACGAAGGAAACCGTAGACCAGCAGAAACATCAGGACGAAAAAGGCTAAGGTGAGGGGCCAAAACTGAACCATGAAGCCACCGGCAAGACCAACCATATCCTCTTCGCCAAACTCGTAGAAGAGCTGTCTCGAGGCACGACTCAGGACGTAGGGATAGTAGCCGGTGTCGCAGATATTCATCACCAGCATCAGGCTCATCGGCAGGAGGAAGCCGACCGCCCTTACCACCTGCCACCAGCGACGTCGCTCCAGCTGCAGAGGGAGGAACGCCCCCGCTATCATCATCAGATAGTAGATAATACAGCCATAGAGGATCACTGCCACATCGTAGTGAAGCCCGCCGACGAGGAGTGTCAGCAGATGGGGTAGCGCAATGAAGCTGAAGAGACTCTTATTGAAGAAGTAGTAGAGCAGTCGGCATAGTGTCATCAGCACCACTGCCAGACCGGTGTGAGCCAGCATGGCGACCCACCTATTGCGTATCCTTAGGACACCCATTTAGGAAAAGCAAGTTATAATGTCAGGACAAAAAGGAGTTTTAGTCCCGCAAAGGTAGCACTTTGCACTCAATCCCAGCCCTTCAGCCAGGGGTGACGCAATTGAGCATTGGGGTAATCATATACCTATAGGGCTTATCCGTGAGGCACCCGAAGGGTGCTCGCTCCATAGGCATCGGTCATCCGCGAAGCGGTGACCGATGTACAAAGACCCTTCCCTACCCCCTCGACCCCTTGTGGATCGCCGAGGAGAGTCTTCAGCGACCCCGCTAGGGTGTCGCACATACCAGTCAGTCAATCAGTGCGACACCCTACGGGGTCGCGGGATCGCTTGCGGTACCGGATCCCCGGGTCGTCGGGGCTACGCCCCTCGACCCGGGTCTAAAAAGCGGGCACCCCTATCGGGGTGCTTCGTTCCCCACTCTTCATGATGAGTTGGATGACTTACGAAAGGCTCAAATGCGTCACCCCCAGCCCTTCAGGGACTATAGTCTTCACTTCTCTTTCTCGATCGGCAGCTCGGGAGGACATCGGCGGCGAAGAATTTGGGTACCTTTGAGGAGGATCATTGCAGGGGTCCCGTTTATATCGACTAAGTAACGACCACCATCATATGCGCATCACGCAGGATCAACCGCTCAAGGAGCACAATACCTTCGGTCTCG
>NZ_CAKRLH010000080.1 GCF_934359325.1 uncultured Porphyromonas sp. | reverse complement strand
CAGTCCGAGCGTACCGGTCTGCAGCACTGCCTCACTCGCTACCGGATCGGCCGTAGCCAGGGGATGGATCACCGCATCATACACCCTGCCCTCGCGAGTCAGCCTCGCCAGACCACCCTCCGAGAGATGCGGCGCCATCGCCTCATAGAGGTCGGTCCGAAACTCATCCACCGTCAGCAGCACCACAAGCTTGGGAGCTTGCTGCGCAGCGACAGGTGAGCAGACGCTCAGGAGGACGACCAGAGGCTTGAGTAGATCTTTCATCACTTAGTACTGTAGTCAAATACCTTGCCACCCTCCGGACTCGGCTCAACAAAGCGGCAGACAAACTGATCCAAACCGACGAGGATCGCCATGTAGGCCATACCGATAGGAAGGGTCTGCACATACCCGAGTCCCAGGTAGACGAGCGACAGGATGAGATTGATCAGATAGAGGTGGCTATTGAGCCGCTTATGACGCCCCTCCTGCCACATCGTCACTACGAGGATGAGCCAAAAGGGATGAAGCAGCACCATATTGGCATTAAGCAAAGTGTGCGGGTGGGCGGAGAAGAGACTGAGGAACCACAGCACGATCCCCGCCAGACCGAAGATGACATAAAGGGCACAGCGTAGGATCCGCCACGGCAGCGGGGTGTACCTCCGTACGACAAAGTAGCAGAGCAAGTAGATAGCGACCACAGCGAGTATCGTCACCAGCGGTCCGTCGAAGCGAGGCACCTCGATCACCTGCGTCTGAGGGATGATCTCCTGCTTGCGGATGACGATCGGCTCACCGGTGTCCTCCCGATAGGCCAGGTCCATCGACTGCTCCAGCAGCACCGGCAGAAACCCCGCATCGCGGACGGTCATCTGTGCATCGCTCTTTACTCCGAGACAGAGATCGGTGCCAAAGGTGTACCACTTCGCCGACTTACTCGACTGCCTCGTCGCCTCACGGAAGGTCGGCAGAGACTTGCGGTCGACCCTATAGACCAGCCCTCCCTCCACGAAGCGCTCGATGAGGTCGCGAGGGCGGGTGGCGCAGTTGTCGTAGAAGTAATTATACTGATACTCTGCATTCTCCGGCAGGGCATTCCAGTCGAGGTACTCCATCAGCGCGCGTACCTCTTCCGGTCTCAGACTGAGCTCCTGCTCCACCATACTCCTCCCCTGATCGGCATACTCATAGACCATGCTGTCGAAGTCGGTCACCCCGAGCATATACATCGGCTTCCCGACCATAAAGTTGGGGATAAAGTTCTTCTGAGACGTCGAAAAGTACCCATAGTTGTACGCCCTATCCAAGCCGGTCTCCGGGTCCTGAATACGTATCGCCGTATGACCATAGAGGTAGAAGACATACTCCGCCGACTGTCCGCAGGTGATCAGACTCGCCCGAGGCTCGGCAGCGATCGGCAGGATGAGACTGCTCAGTAGAGTAAGCAGGGTAGTGTAGAGAAGTCGTCTATTCATGTAAGATCAAAAATGTGTGGCATATCTGACAAGACAAGCCGTGTGTCATGCAGGGAGAGACTCTTGGGGTAGAGGTTATTGGCTCGAGAGCCGAGCTCCTTGACGAGAGCGATCGGAACGTCAGCATAGGTGGCGACACGATATCCTCGCTCCCCCGATCCAGTGAGGGTCTGTCGTCCTATGAGGGCAAAGGCCTCCTCTGCCGTCATCGCCCGTCTCGGGTACGGCAGCAAGCTCGAGACCCGTGAGCTGAGGACCCAAGGGGCACCTGGGATGAAGTCCCTCCCCTTGATATCCCCGAGATGAAGTCCGGAGCTCAGCACGCGGACTCCCTCACTCCCCTCCAGCAGAGTAGCGACAGACTGACCGATCGGAGAGAGCAGTCGCCAGACAGACCCGTCGGGATTACAGAGCAGATACTCCTCCGGTAGGCTGCTCAGTTCGTCCGGTACACCGCCCGACCTGCCGGCGATCTTACGCCCGGGCATCTGTGGAGCCATCGGGGGGCCCGGCTTTCGGACGCCGAAGCAAGTAAGCCCCTCGCTCCCTGTTGTGTGGGGGAAGAAGCGGTATACCCCCGGCTCCTCCTCGCTCTCCTGTACACCATAGCCGAGTAGCTCAGGCAGTGGGATCACCTCAGCGCCGTAGTTGTCCCGGAGGAAAGAGAGCTGCGCCTCATTCTCCGCCCTATTGTACGTGCAGGTGCTATATATAAGGAGTCCCCCGTCCGTCAGCATTTCCCATGCCTCGGCGAGGATCTGCCGCTGTGTGCGGGCGCAGTGGTCCACCAGCTCAAGGCTCCAGCCGGTGATGGCGTCAGGCTCCTTGCGAAACATCCCCTCGCCAGAGCAGGGGGCGTCCACCAGGACCAGATCCGCCTCCAGCCCCGCCGCTCTCAACGTCTCGGGATAGGCTGAGGTGACGATCGTCTCGTCAGCACCCCAGCGGAGGACATTCTCCTCCAGCACCTTTTCCCGCTTGCGATCCGGCTCATTCGTGACCAGGAGACAGGTCTCCGGGAGGTGGCTGCGGAGGAGCGTCGTCTTGCCCCCCGGTGCAGCACAGAGATCCAGCGCCACTGAGGGGGCAAAGTCGATGTGATCGAGATAGCGCGCCACCACCATCGACGCCGGCTCCTGCACGTAGTAGGCACCCGCATGCCAGAGCGGATCGGCACCAAATAGAGGACGCTCATTGAGCAATACCCCCTCTGGACACCACGGGATCTGACCCGAGGAGTGAGGGGGAAGCTTGGAGAGATTGAGCCGAACGGATACAGGCGAGGGAACCTCCGTCAGCGCTCTCTCGAGCGCCTCGTAGGCTCTCTGCCCGAAGTCCGAAGTAAAGGACTCCCTAAAGCCATCCGGCAGCATCATCAGATCTTGAGCGAGAAGCCGAAGCTAAAGAGCTCGTTGTACTGCAGGAGAGACTTGAAGGTCTTCGGCCCATCCAGGATCACGCTGTCATCGAAGCGGAGATTGACATTGAGCATCGTGCTGAAGTACTTATTGAAGGCATACTCCAGAGTATTCTCCAGCTCCGTCTCTATATGCTTGTAGGAGGTGTTGTAGTAGAGCCGAGAGCGCCAGGAGAAGGCGTCGGAGAATTGCCAGTCCAGATTCATCCGCAGCGATGATCCGAGGCGAAGGAGATAGTCCTGATCCTCCTGCAGACCATACCTACCCCTCGTCACGTCCTTGGCGTGGATCCAAATAAATTGCATCGACGCGGGCGCCACATTGAGCGTAAAGTTGAGATTATTGAAGGGATTACCGCCGATCTTTTTCTTCTTGAGGTTATACTTCATACCGAGACCGCCGTCGATGATCAGCGGTGCAAAGGCTCGAGTGGTGACATTGCCCTCGCGGTCGTAGTTATTGAGCAGCTGGCTTCGGAGGTTGAGGTCTACGGTATAGAACCAGCGCTTCCACGCCTTTAGACCCAGGTTACTACGCATCCGGAAGACATCCTCACTGATCTTAAAGTCGGGCTTCTCCTCCAGCTTGATCTCACTGGGCACCGTAAAGAGTCCCAGCTTATACTCCAGGTCATTGACCCACTCCACCTTATCCTTCTTATAGGCCAGCTGGTAGTAGAGTCGAGAGGAGAGGTTGGCGCTGCTGGTACCACCTTTGTGCCAGTTGGGTGAGACTTGATTCTGAGCCAGCTGAGCGTGCGCCTCAAATCGTGGCAGCCAGTAGCGGCGCTCCACCGACACCGTCTCGATCACTCCCTGGGACTTCGTCGGTACATTGGGCATATCCATCACCGCCAGCTCACCCGAGTAGGAGGGTCCCTCCACAGGCTTGTACTCCAGATGGTCTGTCGGGAGGAAGTCCGAGGTGTAACGGATCAGATCCGGATGAGAGAAGAAGAATTGCTCCCTCAGCCGCTGATCGGTATTCCACCGATCCATACGCTTCGCAAAGCCGGTCGTAGGATTATACTCCCGCTCCAGCTTATCCAGGGTCATGCGAAGCAGCGACTGCAGGACGAAGGGATTGTGAAGACGGGGATCGGTCGAGCGAACGAGAGCCACTTTATCGAAGTGGAGGGAGGGCAGCTTCCACAGGTCGAAGAGCAGTGGAGCAAAGAGCGAGGAGGAGGGCACATACCCCTCTGTCCTCAGCTGCATCGGACGGCTGATCACACCCAGCGCCTCCGGGCTCAGGCCCCGGGTCAGGGTATCATTGGCCATTATCTGCTCGGAGTAAGCAGGGTACAGAGGGACCACTTCGCCGGCATCCCTCACACTCTGAGCACTTGCCGCCACTCCACACATCATCAGGAGAGAGCCCAGCACCGGGCTTAGCACTCTGGTAACGTATCGCATCATTATTCTCTATCTCTATTAGTCACTTCGATTATGGTGCGTACCGCCGCACCCTACATTTCTACAAAGATAATACTTTTGCTCCATCCGCCTTTTGGCTTACCGGCAAAACACAGGGCTGACGCATTTGAGCTCTGCTGCAATAAGTGATAATCCCTGTCGCTGTGCAATCCCGCCTGCCGATCCCTGCGGGGTGCCTCGCCGCCAACCTCCTTAGGGTCATCGGACAGGGGCGCACGTGAAGACCGCTACATAGGAGACACTCCCGCATCCGAAGGATGCCCGCTCCATAGGCATCGGTCGAGGCACGAAGTGCCGAAGACCGATGTATAAGCGTACACATCATCCCTCGACCCCTTGCGGGTCGCCGGCATAGGAGATGTCTGCTCGGCGACCCACAAGGGGTCGAGGTGGTAGGGCTGGGGTTCTGTACATCGGTCACCGCTTCGCGGATGACCGATGCCTATGGAGCGAGCACCCCTAACGGGGTGCCGCGCCGCCTGTTATACCCACAGACGATCTGATAGTGCGACGCCCTGACGGGGTCGTGATCGTTTGCGATGCCTGATCCACGGGTCACCGGGGAGTATCGTATCGAGCTGGATAGACTTCGGTGAATTCTAAACCCGGTATTAGTGATCACTAAACCCGGTAATAGTGATGACTAATACCGGGTTTAGTTTGGGGGCGCAGGGCTGACGCATTTGAGCTATACAGTAAACCATCTAATGCCCGTCAGAGAGGCTGATGCTTAGGGAGCGGATGGGTGGTCTCTCTTATCGCTCATCTCCGATGTGACGGCGACCCGCAAGGGGTCGCAGAGCCCGTCTCTCAGATGCGCCGGACCGGTCCATAGGGCGAAGCCCCATAGGGATCGCCGCCTTTTCGCCCGTGGAGACCTCGGGCAAATCCAAAAACGTCCGCCATGCTGGCGGAAGCAGGGCGGAGTATCATCTTACTTATTATGATTAACTTTGCACACGCAAAAAACAGAAGACGAATATAGTAATGGAATCAGCATGGGAGGCAGTCTGGTCCTCCGGGACACCGATCCAGACGATCTTACTTCTCTGTATAGTTTGTGCGATCGGGGTTTATCTAGGCAAGGCTAAGATCAAGGGATTTACTCTGGGAGTGACGTGGGTATTCTTCGTCGGCATCCTCTTTGCCCACTTCGGTGCACGAGCCAATGCGGATATGCTGCGAGTGATCCAGGACTTCGGTCTGATACTCTTTATATATGCCTTGGGCGTGCAGGTGGGACCGGGCTTTGTCTCCTCCTTCCGGCAGCACGGGGTGTGGCTCAATCTCTGGGGTCTGGTACTGATCGCGGGGGGCTTTGCGATACTCTTTATCCTCCTCGAGACGACAGGACTGGATCTCTCGGGTCTCATAGGGACGCTCTCCGGAGCTGTGACCAATACCCCTGCGATGGCAGCGGCACAGCAGGCGGCGACGACGGCGCTCTCGGATCCGGCAGAGGTGCTTCGGTCGACGAGTGACATGGCGATCGCCACGGCGATCACCTACCCGATGGGTGTGGTGGGAGTGATCCTGGTGCTGGCTCTGCTCAAGCGTCTCTTCCCCTCCAAGACCCGCCAGCACTCGACTCTGGTGGATCACGAGTCGCAGCACACGGCGCGGGAGTACGTGGTCTCCAATCCTGCTCTCGACGGGCAGAAGATGAGCAGTCTCCAGGAGATCCTCGGCGGACACTTCGTGGTCTCCAGGATCTTCCGAGACGGAGAGTATATCGCCCCGACCAATGACACCCTCCTGCACAAGGGGGATCACCTCCGGGTCGCCAGTGAGCGGGGAGACGTGGAGCGGCTCACCTACCTCTTCGGCACCGTGGAGGAGAGGGATGAGGAGCTGAAGTGGGACAACGATCACGACCCGCTGATCATGCAGCGGCTCCTGGTGACGAAGGAGTCCTGCAACGGCGTCAAGCTGAGCCAGCTGAGGATCCGCAGCCGATTTGACGTCAATATCACCCGCGTGACCCGAAACGGGATGGAGCTAGTACCCCGTCCCAACCTCCGCCTCCATATGGGTGATCGGCTCAGCGCCGTCGGGCGGGAGAAGGACATCAAGGAGCTCGCCGCCGTGGTGGGCAACGAGCTGAAGCCCCTCGACACGCCCTACGTGGTATCGATCTTCCTCGGCATAGCACTGGGATGCCTCCTCGGTATGATCCCCGTACACCTGCCCGGTCTGGCGGCTCCGCTACGACTCGGTCTTGCCGGCGGACCTATCATCGTCGGGATCCTGATGGGTGCCTACGGGCCTCACCTCAAGATGAATACCTACATCACCACGAGCGCCAACCTAATGCTCCGCAACCTGGGGCTGGCGCTCTTCCTCGGCGGTCTGGGACTCAGCAGTGGTCAGCACTTCTGGGAGATGCTTGTAGACGGGCCCGGTCTGGAGTGGTTTGCTTGGGGCACCGTCATGACGATCTTGCCGACATTGATCGTCGGCATGGTGGTGCTCAAGTGGACCAACATGTCGTACAATGTTGCCGCCGGTATGCTCACCGGTGCGATGGCCAATCCGATGGCTCTCAGTCTCGTCAGCGGCGGGGAGGACGACGACGATGACCCGACGATCAGCTACGCCACGGTTTACCCTCTCGCGATGTTTGCCCGAGTGATCCTGAGCCAGCTGGTGGTGGGGCTCTTCCCCGGGCTGCTCTGAGGAGGCAAAAACTTCGCTGAATAAGACTTGTAAGATTCAGAAAATCGTCCTACCTTTGCAGAGCAAAAGCGGGAGGGCGGAAATGCTTGAATAGCTCAGTTGGTTAGAGCATCTGACTGTTAATCAGAGGGTCCTTGGTTCAAGTCC
>NZ_CAKRLH010000079.1 GCF_934359325.1 uncultured Porphyromonas sp. | reverse complement strand
AAGTACAGGGATGGGATGGGGATCCCTGTTGCAAGATTGAGAAAAGAATTCTAAATTTGTACTGGAGATATTTGCCAACCAAAACAATAGCAACACTATGAACTTTCCTGAAAACCTGAAGTACACCCAGGACCACGAGTGGATCCTCGCAGAGGGTAATCAAGTAACTGTCGGCATCACCGACTTCGCTCAGCAGGAGCTGGGGGACATCGTCTTCGTAGACGTGGACGGTGAGGGTACGGTAGAGGCCGGAGAGCCCTTTGGCTCCATCGAGGCTGTCAAGACCGTATCCGATCTGATCGCTCCCTGCACCATCGAGGTGGAGGAGGCCAATGACGAGCTCGAGGACGCTCCTGAGCTGGTCAATCAGGACCCCTACGGTAAGGGCTGGATCATCAAGGGCAAGGTCGCTGATGCGAGCGCCCTCGAGGGTCTCCTCTCTGCTGCTGACTACAAGGCTCTGGTAGAGAAGTAATCTACTTCAGATAGTTTTATGACAAGACAAGGGGAGAGAGGCGACGGAGGTCGTACTCTCTTCCCTATTTTTTTACACACATATTAGAGTATCAAGCTATGGCTACACCCGATAAGCCCATCGTCAGCGTCATCATGGGCAGCACCAGCGACCTGCCGGTGATGAAGAAGGCTCTCGACCTGCTGGAGCAGATGGAGGTCCCCTTTGAGCTGCTGGCGCTCTCCGCCCACCGCACTCCCCAGGAGGTGACCGACTTCGCCACCCACGCCGAGGAGCGTGGTATCCGCGTCATCATCGCTGCCGCCGGTATGGCGGCGCACCTCTGTGGCGTCATCGCTGCACAGACTACCGTCCCGGTGATCGGCGTCCCGATCGCCTCCACCCTCTCCGGCATGGATGCGCTCCTCGCCATCGTCCAGATGCCCGGCGGTATCCCCGTCGCCACCGTGGGGATCAATGGCTCGCTCAATGCGGCTCTCCTCGCCGTCCAGATCCTCGCCGTGGCGGACAAGGACCTCGCCGAGCGCTATCGCGACTATAAGGAGGGACTGAAGCAGAAGATCGTCAAGGCTAATGCCGACCTCGCTGAGGTCAAGGACTACAAGTACAAGACCAACTGATATCGCTCCCATAGGGGCAAATAGAAAGGGCTCACAGAATGGATGACCACTCTGTGAGCCCTTATAAGATCGCGTCGGGGACTTTGGATAACTCCGAAAGTAAGGATTTGAGGATGAATCGTGCTTTGTAATCCGCCCGCCCCGAAGGGCCACGGCACGCCATCGCAAGATCCAAGGGTCTCGGAATTGTTTTAATATTGACGAGTTTCCCGTGTGCCCGACGCGAATGTCTATGATCGTGTATTGCTGTACTATCTGTACAGAAGCACGCTTGCTTCCCCCTTCTTTACATCACAAAGGTAGGAAAACGAATCCGCATTTGCAAGCTGACCGCTCTTGTAGATCGCTTACTTTAGGAATGTCCACCTATTTTAACCGAGTTACGATATGGTGACACTCCCGGAGGAAAAAAGAAGAGGAGCCCCGACGATCGCCGGGACTCCTCTCTTACAGTGACTTAGTCTAACCTTACATCCTGATCATGAGGTCGACGCCAAAGGTGAGGGGCGCCCCCTTCTGGAAGAGATCCTGTCCGAAGAAGCTGAAGTAGAACGGGTGGTACTCCGTATTGAGCAGGTTGCGGCCCCAGAGGGTCACGTCCACCAGCCCCAGCTGTACTCCGGCGCGGGCACCCAGGAGGGAGTAGAAGTCCTCGCGCACCGTATTCTCCGGATCTCGATAGATCGGGCCGACGCCGCTGTACTCAGCCGATGCGTGTACTGCCTTGAGGACCTTGTAGTCTAGCCCCTTGTGGTAGCTCAGCAGTGCAGAGGCGGTATGCTGCGGCATATAGGGGACGTAGTTGCCGGCGAGGTCGACCTCTACCCTCTCGCCAGAGGGCTTGGTCACCTTGGTATGCCATACCTCAAATCGGGACTTTGCATGTCCATAAGAGACTGAGGCGCGGAGAGAGGGGATGATCTGCCAGGCGGCGGTCGCCTCCACCCCGGTGCTGCGACTCTGCCCCGCATTGTCCACATACCGACCGGCGCTTGTATTCACGAAGCGGGTGATCTGCTGATTGGTGATCCGGGTGTCAAAGACCGTTGTCGTCAGGAGGAGGCGGTTGTCGAAGAGCCGAGCACGGAAGCCTACCTCATAATTGATCCCATACTCCGGCTCGTAGGCTGCTGCCTTAGGGTCGGATGGGACGATCGGCAGATTGTCCGGATCTATCGCCTGAGGACGACCTGGCTTTGCTCCCGGCTTGGGCATCAGGCTCTGGAAGGCGGCCTGCATCGCCGTCTGCGTCATCACCTGGTCGCTGTATCCGCCGGTCTTGTAGCCGCGAGAGACGGTGATGAAGGCATTGAGATCGTCGGTCAGGTCGTAGCTCAGTGCCAGCTTGGGCAGAGCGACGAGGAAGGTCTGAGCACCACTGTCCTTCACCCGACCACCAATCGGCTGGGGCATGCGCATCGTCTTGCCTCCGCGATTCATCTCCATGATGACCCGAGAGGCGAAGTCACTGTCGTAGTCAAAGCCCTGATGCTCCAGGTCGACGCGCAGCCCGGCAGTCAGAGTCAGTCGAGGGATGACAAAGTCGGCGATGCTGCCCTCCAGGTAAGCGGCAACGCCGCAGTCCTTCTTCCAGGACTGATTATTATTCAGCGCCATCTCCGTGTCGGCAAGCAGCTTACCCGGCATCTTGATCCCCCTCTTCGCCATCATCGCCATGGCGCGATTGAGCTGGGGCTGGACCAGCTTCTGCAGTCCGTCGGGGTAGATCTCCACCGGTGAGTGGTGATCTGAGTGGAGGTAAAAGCCCGAGACCCCGGTCGTCCAGTGGAATCGCCCGTCTCTCTTGGACTTCAGTGCCACCTCCAGTGTCGTGGCGAGCTGCTTCTCTCGCTGATTGACAGAGAAAACGTCGGCCGGGCTGTAGTCCTGATCCATATGGATCCTACCGTGGAGGTACTCCACACCGCCGTTGATGTGGAGGTCTGCCTCGTCTCCGGCAAAGGTGTAGCTGAGCCGCTCCTGAGTGGAGAAGCGGTTGTACGTCCCGGGGCGATTGATATTAGGCGCCATCACCTTACCCGTCTCGGGATCCTTAGGGGCGTAGGGGAAGGCTCCCTGATCCACTCCGTCGGCGTTGGCAGAGAGGATCAGCGCGTGGGGCCCCCGGCGCCACTCACCGCGGATGGTACCGCCGCCGCTGAGGGAGTGGTCGGACTTCTTCCCATCGTACTGATTGGTGTAGTATCCGCCGAGGTACTGCACATATCCGCCCACCGTCAGTCCCCACTCCGGGGAGAGCAGCGTGCGGTAGATCGCCTGTCCGCGACCGGTCATGTAGCTACCCCCACGGAGGAGTACCTCCAGCCCCTGCTTCTCAAATGGGCTGATCGTCCGGACATGGATATTGCCGGCCATCGAGTTTCGCCCATAGGTGGAGCTCTGACTGGCGGACATGACACGGATAGAGGCGGCATCGAGTATATCCTTCTTCAGCGTCTGAGTCAGTGTCGGCACTCCGTCGATGTAGAGTGATGTGGCTGAGGAGCCGCTACGCGAGCCTATCCCGCGGAAGTAGATCGGCGCATTGGATGAGGATCCGTAGTCCGGTATGTAGAGCCCCGGCACCAGCGCCGTCAGGTCGGTCAGGTTGTGCAGATGAAACTCCCGCATCACCGTCGGCGTGATCATCGTGACGCCGCCCGGCACACGCCAGAGCTCATTGGCCTCACGGATCAGCGGTGTCTGTGCGTAGACCTGCACCTCCTCCAGCTGCCTCGTCTCGAGGCTGTCCAGAGGGAGTTCGTCCCGGTCGATAGCTCGGATTGCCAGGGCGGTCTGAGAGACTGCCAGTAGGGACAGAGCGTAGATAAGTTGTCTCATGGGTAGGGATATAATGGCATTTTCAAAATTAAACTCTGTTATAGGACCGCAAAGGTAGCTAAAAATAAGACCACCGACACCCCACACTCCCCAAAATTGCTGCTTCGTCCGAGAGTGGCAGAGGGCGTGGTTTTCAGACTAACATCTAATACCGATATTAGTCACAACTAATATCGGTATTAGTTCGCACTATTACCGGTAATAGTTTTCAGCGTGATCGAGCCCCCTCTAAGGCATGCCCGGAGCTGATCTCGGTGCGAATGAAAACTTTCTGTACTTTTGCTCTCATATGAGCTATGTGCGCACTTTTTCCCACATCACAAGAGAAGAGATAAGAGATGATCGAGAAGCCATTGGTAAAGTTCTTTGAGGAGGCGTTCCGCAAGCACTGGATCCGCCCCGCGCTCTGCAACTACGACTCCGGCACCATCTACAGCTATGCCGATGCGGCTCGCGGTGTCGCGAGGGTTCACCTCCTCCTCGAGGCCTCCGGCGTGACGAAGGGGGATCATGTGGCACTGCTGGGCGAGGATAGTGCAGAGTGGTGTATCGTCTGGCTCGGGGTGATCACGTACGGCGCTGTGCTGGTGCCGATCCTGCCTGCCTTCACCCCCGAGGATACGATGCATCTCGTGGAGCACTCCGACTCTAAGGTGATCTTCGTCGGTCCGGAGCATGTCTCCGCGCTTGATCCCAAGAAGCTGAAGTCGATCCGAGCCACCTACCGGATCGACACCCTCGCACCCCTCCCCGAGTGCACGTCGGTCAAGGAGTGCCGCACCCTCGATGCCGACCGGCTGATGGAGGAGCGCTACCCGGCCGGCTTCCGGAGGAGTGATGTGGTCTATGATAAGGTGTCCAATAGCGATTTCGTCCTCCTGAGCTACACCTCCGGCACCTCCGGCTTCAGCAAGGGCGTGATGCTCTCGGCGAATAACATTGCTGCAAATATTAATATCACTCACGTTAGGAAGATCTATCGTCCCGGTCAGCAGATGCTCAGCTTCCTGCCGCTGGCGCATGCGTATGCGCTGATGTTTGACTTCCTTTCTCCGCTCACCTGTGGCGCCCAGATCTACATCCTGCGCTACAAGCCGACACCGGCCATCCTGATCAAGGCACTTCAGGAGGTGCGTCCTCAGGTGATCTTCTCGGTCCCCCTTGTACTGGAGAAGGTCTATAAGAATATCATCCTCAAAAAGATCAATGCCTACTCGCCCGCCGTAAAGACGATCATCGGTATCCCGGTGCTCAATCTCTTAGTCTACAATCGTATCGGGAAGATTATGCTCGACACCATGGGGGGACGGGTGGAGCAATTCGTCGTCGGTGGTGCGGCGATCAATGATCAGGTGGAGAAGTTTGTACTCAATACCGGCTTCCCTCTCACGATCGGCTACGGCATCACCGAGTGCGCCCCGCTGATCAGCTATGCTACTCCTCGTGAGCATAAGTGCAGCAGCTGCGGTAAGGTCCTGCCGGAGATTGAGCAGGTGCGGATAAGCCCCGTGGAGGGAGGATTTCAGAGCGACGGCTCCGGTCATGAGGTGGGCGAGGTGCAGGTGCGCGGGGAGAATGTCTGCCTCGGGTACTATAAGAATGAGGAGGCGACGAAGGCGCTCTTTACCCCCGACGGCTGGATGCGGACGGGCGACCTCGGCTTCATAGATGCCAATGGATACGTCTACCTCCGCGGACGGAGCAAAGCGATGCTGCTGACGGCGAATGGGCAAAACATCTTCCCCGAGGAGATTGAGTCGCTCTACGGCTCCAGCCCCTTTGTCATGGAGTGTGTCGTGGTGCAGCGTGACACCAAGCTCGTCGCCATCGTCGTCCCCGATGTGGATGCGCTCAAGTCTGAGGGTAAGGTGAAGGATAAGGAGGTCGCCGAGGCGATGAATACCCTCCGCGACATGATCAATCAGCGCCTGCCGATGTACGAGCAGGTGAGCGCCGTAGAGCTGCGGGAGGAGCCCTTCGAGAAGACTCCCAAGCAGAGCATCAAGCGCTACCTCGTCAAGTAAAGCCCCCTCTGTCATGAATCCACTACTCAAGCCCCTCTGGGCGATTTACTACTGGCTCATCTTTGTCCCCCTCTTTGTCCTCGCCACGATCCTAACGTCGATCCTGACGGTGCTGGGCTCTGCGCTCGGCTGGAGGAGGGGCGCCACCTATCTCCCCTCACGCATCTGGAGTAAGCTGACGATGAACCTCCTCTTCTCCCCCGTCACGGTGCGGGGTAAGGAGCATATCCCTGATGAGGCGGTCATCGTGGCACCCAATCATATGAGCGCCCTCGACGTCTTTGTCATGGCGGGGTATCTCCATATGCCGTGTCGCTGGGTACTCAAGGCTCCGATCCGTAAGATCCCCTTCGTCGGTTGGGCGTGCGAGAGGATCGGCTTCATCTTCGTCGACCATACACCGAGTGGTGCGAGACGGGTGATCGAGGATGCCAAGTCGACCATCGCCGAGGACTTCAGCATCATGATCTTCCCCGAGGGGACACGCTCCACGACCGGACGGGTGGGGCGGCTCCGTAAGGGCGTTGCCAGCATCGCCATCTCCACCGGTACGCCGGTGCTGCCGGTGACGATAGACGGTACCTTCGAGGCGCTGCCCAAGGATCACTACTTCGTCCACCCCCACCGTATCACGATGACGATCCACCCGCTGATCCGCACCTCCGACTACAGCGAGGATGCCGAGGGGATGATCCGTCTCACCGACGACCTCACCTCCGCCATCAAGAGCGGGTTGGCGCCTGAGCAGTGATCCCGGGAGGGTAGCCATACGGGAGCTTTTTGCAGAGGATCTCTATCCTCAGGGAAATTGAGTAATTTTGCGAAACAGAGGGGACTTGTAATACATAGAGACTGATATGATAGAGACACCTTTCATCAAAGCCTACGAGAAGTCGTTTGCTGACTCTTGGGCGCTGGCAGCGCTGACCAATTACGACACCGGCAAGACCTTTAGCTACGCAGATGTGGCGAGAGGGGTGGCACGTACGCAACTGCTCCTGCAGGCCCTCGAGGTCAAGAAGGGAGAGCGGGTGGCACTCATCGGTGAGGACTGCGCCGAGTGGTGCATCCACTGGATGGGCATCGTCACCTACGGGGCTGTCGTCGTGCCGATCCTGCCTGCCTTTACGGCTGAGGATGTGGAGGCGATCATCAACCACTCCGACTCTGTGGTGGTCTTTGCCGACGTTGAGCATCGGCAGCGCCTCTCGATAGACCACCTCCCGGAGGTCCGTACTTTCGTGGACATCATGTCGTGCAGTGTGGTCCCCGAGATGACGCGCGAGGGGCGACTCCACAGTATCGACGTGGAGGCACTCTTTACCGAGCGTTACCCTGCCGGATTTACCAAGGAGGATATCCACTACGAAGGGGTCTCCAATGAGGACGTCGTCCTCCTCACCTACACCTCCGGCACCTCCGGCATCAGCAAGGGCGTGATGATCACGGCGAATAACCTCATCGCAAATGTCCTCGGCGCTCAAGAGAAGAAGGTGGAGATGCCCGGCGACGTACTCCTCTGCATGCTCCCCAATGCTCATGCCTTCTCCCTCGCCTTCAACGTCCTGCTGCCGCTCTCCGTCGGCGGACATATCTTTATCCTACGCTACAAGCCGACACCCTCGATCCTCGTCAAGGCTATGAAGGAGATACGTCCCCATGTGATGCTCTCCGT
>NZ_CAKRLH010000078.1 GCF_934359325.1 uncultured Porphyromonas sp. | reverse complement strand
ATGGCAGCGTGGAGTTGGTTCTCGTCCCTCTGCGGGGCGGTGCAGCCCTCGAGGTAGGAGACGTAGGAGTCGTCCTCGGCTACGATCAGGGTGCGCTCAAATTGTCCCGTATTCAGTGCATTGATCCTGAAGTACGAGCTCAGCTCCATAGGGCAGCGGACGCCCTTAGGGATGTAGACAAATGAGCCGTCACCGAAGACCGCCGAATTGAGTGCAGCAAAGAAATTATCCGTCGGGGGAACCACCGTCCCGAGGTACTTCCGTACCAGGTCGGGATGCTCCCTGACTGCCTCACTGATGGGGCAGAAGATCACCCCCTTCTCCGCTAACTGCTTGCGGAAAGTGGTGCGGACGGAGACCGAGTCCATGACCGCATCGACGGCATAACCGGCGAGGATCTTCCGCTCCATGACCGGGACGCCAAGCTTCTCGAAGGTCTCTTCCAGCTTTGGGTCCATTGGCTCGTCGGCAGACTTCTTCTGCTTTGGTCGGGCAAAGTAAATGATGTCCTGGAAGTCTATCTCCGGGAGCTTTACGTGCCCCCAAGTGGGTACTTTCATCTTGGACCAAGCACGGAAGGCTCTGAGACGGAAGTCCAGCAGCCAGTCCGGCTCGTGGCGCATCTCAGAGATGGTGCGCACAATATTCTCATCGATCCCCTTAGGCAAGTACTCCGTCTCGATGTCGGTGGTGAAGCCGTACTTGTACTCGTCTCGCTCGTCTAAGAGGTCGCTTATCTGTTCGTTATTCATAGAGTATATATAGTCCCTCCGAGGAGGGAAGGAAAAAAATAGCCACCTCCGTCAGAGATCAGTGACCTCTGCCGCGGGTGGCTCTAAGGGTGGGGTGGGGCTCAGTGCATCCCTAAGCGAGGGAGCAATTGGCTCGACCAGTTCATCTAAGAGTGGGTAGGCCTGAGAGTCTCGGATCCACTCCGTATCGGGATTGAGACTCAGAACCACTGCGCAGGCTATCCAGAGCATCACTCCCGTGAAGAGCGCATTGGTCAGTGCCCCGAGGAGGCTGTCAGGTAGTCCGAAGCGCCCGTAGGAGGAGCCGGTGATTAGATCCAGTAGCAGACGGCTGAGCCAGAGAGCCACCGCAAAGGTGATCACAATGGAGAGCACCGAGATCGATGGCGAAAAGGAGATCGCTGACCGTATCAGCCCAGTGAGATAGAGGGCAAGGACAAGGCTCAGACAGCGGAGGGCAGAGGCGAAAAATCCTATACGCCACCCCGCAAAGAGCCCATTGAGCAATAGTAAGCCGACTGCGATATCAAACCACGGCATCTTGCGCTCTCCCTTGCTGCTACTGTCGTATTACTCGAGCTTACGCTTGACTGTGAATTCCTCGAAGGTCTCGATCTGATCTCCTGCCTGGATGTCGTCGTAGTCCTTGATAGAGAGACCGCACTCCAGACCGGTGGTTACCTCCTTGACATCGTCCTTGAAGCGCTTCAGGCTCACCAGCGGACCGGTATGGATCACGATGCCATCGCGGATCACGCGAGCCTTATTGTCACGCGACACCTTGCCATGCTCCACCATACATCCGGCGATGGTACCCACCTTGGGGATGCGGAAGGCCTTGCGTACCTCGAGGGTCGCCGTGACCTGCTCCTTGATCTCGGGAGAGAGCATGCCCTCCATAGCGGACTTGACGTCCTCTATCGCATCATAGATAATCGAGTAGAAGCGGATCTCCACTCCCTCGTCCTCAGCAGCGCGCCTGGCGCCCTGAGCGGGACGTACCTGGAAGCCTACGATTAGCGCATCGGAGGCAGCCGCGAGATCTACATCGCTCTGGCTGATAGCTCCGACAGCACTGTAGATCACGTTTACGCGGATCTCTTCAGTCGAGAGCTTGACCAGGGAGTCGGATAGCGCCTCGACGGATCCGTCCATATCTCCCTTGACGATGATATTGAGCTCCTGCACTTCGCCGTCCTTGATCTGTCGGCTGAAGGTCTCCAGGCTCGGCAGGTGCTGGGTGCGCTCCTTCTGCTCCCTCTGAAGCTGCTCGCGCTGACGGGCGATGTCTCTCACGTCAGACTCTGTCTCGAGGGCATTGAGGGTCTCACCGGCAGGCGTAGCACCATTGAGTCCAAGTACCTTGACCGGCATAGAGGGGCCGACGGACTCGACGGTCTCGCCGTACTCATCGAAGAGCGCCTTCACGCGACCATAGTTGGCTCCGGCGACGATGTAGTCTCCATTGCGAAGCGTACCCTCCTGGATCAGGACCTTGGTCGTATAGCCGCGACCCTGCTCGAGTGTGCTCTCGAGGACGGACCCCTTGGCGAGCTTATTCGGGTTGGCCTTCAGCTCGAGGAGGTCAGCCTCTAAGAGAACCTTCTCCAGCAGGTCTTGTACACCGATCCCCTTCTTGGCGGAGATCTCCTGGCACTGATACTTACCTCCCCACTCCTCTACGAGATAATTCATGGCAGCGAGCTGCTCGCGTACCATATCCGGCTTGGCTCCCGGCTTGTCCACCTTATTGATGGCAAAAACGATCGGCACGCCGGCCAGCGAGGCGTGAGAGATGGCCTCCTTAGTCTGAGGCATGATACCGTCATCGGCTGCGATGACGATGATGACGATATCGGTCACCTTGGCTCCGCGAGCACGCATAGCGGTAAAGGCCTCGTGTCCGGGAGTATCGACGAAGGTGAGCTTGCGTCCTCCCTCGAGGGTCACTCTGTAGGCACCGATGTGCTGGGTGATACCACCCGCCTCGCCGGAGATGACGTCGGACTTGCGGACGGCATCGAGAAGTGAGGTCTTACCGTGGTCGACGTGACCCATCACGGTCACCACCGGAGCGCGCGGCTCCAGATCCTCCGGCTTGTCCTCCTGAGTCTCGATCGCCTGCATAGCCTGAGCGTCGACGTAGATCGCCTCGTAGCCATACTCGTCGAGGATAAGGTCGATCTGGTCCTTCTCCAGACGCTGGTTGATCGAGACCATAAGCCCGAGATTGAAGCAGTAGACGATGATATCATTGACGGGAATGTCGAGCATCTTGGCGAGGTCGTTGACAGTAACGAACTCAGTCAGCTTGAGCTTCTTGCTCTCGCCCTCCTGCGCTCTCATCAGCTCCTCAGCCTCCTCCTGACGTGCCTCGCGCTTCTCACGGCGATACTGTGCTGCGGTCTTTCCGGGGCGGTGACCACGTCCCTGCATGGCCGCCATGGTCTTCTTGATCTGCTTCTGGATATCCTCCTGAGTGATCTCCTGCTGCTCCTCTCGGCGACGGCTCTTGCGTCCTTTCTTCGGATTTGCGGCGGCTGACTTATTATTGCGGTTATTGCCGGTGTTGTTGTTACCACCCCGGTTGTCCTTATTGCGGCGGTTGTTACTGTCCCTGCCGGCACCCTTGCCGCTGTCCTGCTTGGCTTGCTTGTCGATGTCGACCTTATTACCCTTGATCCGCTTCCGCTTGCGTCGTGAGGTCTTAGGCTCTATCTTGGAGAGGTCGATCTTGCCGACTACAGTGAGTCCCATATCATCGGTCGTACCGATGCGGAATACTCCGTCCTCCTCCTTGGTCTCATCGATGTCAGTGGCCGGCTTCTCCTGCTCCTTCTTGGGCTCTGATGGCTTCTGGGTGTCCTTGTCCGGCTGAGGTTTCTTCTCGACCACCGGCTTCTCCTTCGCCTTGGGAGCCTCGGGCTTAGGTTGCTCGGCCTTAGGTTGCTCGGCCTTAGGTTGCTCCACCTTCGGTTTCTCCACCTTCGGAGCGGCAGGCTTCTTCGGCTCCTCGGCGGGCTTAGCCGGCTTAGGAGTCTTGACCTCCGGCGCCGGCTTCTCCTTCGGCTTTTCGCTCTTGGAGGAGACAGGGATCACGCGCCCCTTGTCATCGAGCTGGAGATGTCCCTTGACGAAGGAGGGCTTAGACTTGGCGGCAGGTGCCGCCTCACTGGTCGGCTCCGGCTTGGCAGCCTTCGGCTCAGTCTGCTTGACCTCCTCGGTGGAGGTGGTGCCTTTGGGGGACTTAGAGAGGTAGCTCTCGGTGAGTCGCTTCTTATCATCCGCACTCAGATCGCTACCGTACTCCTCCAGGACAGTCTTCAGCTCGGCCGTAGTCAGCTTAGTATTGGGACTCTTGTAGTCCCCATTGGGGTTTTTCTTGCTCAGGAATGTGCTGAGCGTGCTTACTCCAACGTTTAAGTCTCGTGCGACCTTATTTAATTTGATTGCGGGCATATATTTCTCTCTCGTCTCGGTGTCTATTCTTATACTTGGCAGGTGTGTGAGGTCGGTCTCCCTCCCCGTTGCTTACTCCTGATCCTCGCTCTCGGGAGTAGATGAAGGTGTCTCTGCCTCCTCAGCCTCCGGCTCCACAGGGAGCTGGCGGAAGAGCGGATCCCTCTCGGGCAGGTCGGGGAACTCATCCGCGGGTAGCTCATCATCGTCAAACTCAGCCATCAGCACCTGTCGGATATAGTCGACCGTCTTCTCCTCCAGGTCGGTAGCGCGGATCAGATCCTCTCTGCTGTGGCGGAGGACGCTCTTGGCGGTGTCGCAGCCGATGGCGACAAGCAGGTCAATGATCCAGGGATCTATCTCGTCATCAAACTCAGAGAGGAAAAGATCCTCCTCATCCAGCCCCTGGCTCTCATCTCTGTAAATATCGATCTCGTAGCCGGTCAGCATCATCGCGAGCTTGATATTGAAGCCATTGCGACCGACGGCGTTGCGGATCTCCTCCTGCGCCAGATAGACGTCTGCGTGATTCTCCTCAGGACTGATCCGGACGTCGGCATTCTGTGCCGGACTGAGTGCGCGCTGTATCAGTAGCTGGTCGTTGTCCGTGTACTGGAGTACGTCAATACTCTCGTTGCGCAGCTCGGCCACTACTCCGCGGATACGAGATCCGCGTACGCCCACGACTGCTCCTACGGGGTCGATGCGAGAGTCGACGCTCTCGACCGCTACCTTGGCACGGTCTCCGGGGATGCGGGCGACCCGCTTGATCATCACGAGACCATCCTGGATCTCAGGCACCTCTCGGGCAAAGAGCTGGGCGAGGAAGTCGTTGCTGGTTCGGCTGAGGATGATCTTCGGGTTATTGTTATTGTAATCTACGCGCTCGATGCAGGCAGTGACGTGGTCGCCCTTCTGGAAGCGATCCCTCGGTATCATCAGCGATCGGGGCATGATCAGCTCGTTGCCATCGCCATCGAGGAGCAGGAGCTCGCGCTTCCACGTCTGATAGACCTCCGCGGTGATCAGCTCTCCGACCCGCTTACTATAATTGGCATAGAGCGTATCCTTCTCCAGCTCAAGCACCTTAGAGGCAAGGGACTGGCGAAGGTTCTGGATGGCGCGGCGACCGAAGCTCTCGAAGGAGACCTTATCCGTGTACTCCTCCCCCTCCTCGAGATCCTCCTCTCCCTGGGAGCGGACCTCAGAGACAGACACCTCCTTCATCTTATCAGTCACCTCTCCGTCGGGGACGATGATCCGATTTCGCCAGATCTCCACGTCCCCCTCCTCGGGGTTGATGATGACGTCGAAGTTATTGTCCGTGCCATACATCTTGGCGATGGCGCTACGGAGAGACTCCTCCAGTACCTTGATGAGTGTCCCCTGGTCGATGTCCTTCTGGCTCATGTAGTCTCCCAGAGCCTCCATCATTGTTGCCTGTGTCTTTTTTGCCATGTATATAGTAGTGCGCTTTAGTGTCACATCTTCAGATCATAGACCACTGACTTCACCTCCTCGTATGTGAGGCGAAGTGGAGTGGGGTAGGCCTTGCGGCGCTTGTCTCCCTCATGCTTCTCCATCCGGATCACCTCCATCTCCAGTCCCTCCTCATCTGCGGCGAGGAGGGTACCCTTCTCGATCCCACCCCTGCGGAGCGTCGCGATGACAGGCTCCCCGATGTACTTACGGTACTGCCGTGGCAGGCGGAGTGGAGAGGTGAGCCCGGCACTCGTCACGGTCAGCTCGTAGTCCTCCACGTCCCGATCGAAGCGCTCCTCTATATAGTGCGAGATCTCCGTGATCGTGTCGAGTGAGAGGGAGCCGTGATCGCTGTCCACGGTGATGCTGATCAGGTTGCCCGACCGCACATCCACCGCGACGAGGAAGAGCTCCTCGTGCTGTGCCAGATACCCCTCGAGGGCTGACTGTATGTCTCTTACGTCTATCATCAGGTCTGTATATGGAAATAAAATGAGAAGACTCAGGGGTCCTCTCATCTCTTACCCTCGCAAAGGTACTAAATCTTACACCGATAGACAATCTTCGTCCCTTTTCCTTACAAAAAATGCGTCTCCCCTTCGGGGCTAAGCTCTTCCCTCCCTATAATCTGCATTTGGTGTAGATTCGCCCCTCCCTATAATCTGCATTTGGTGTAGAATTAGGAATATGAAACCCTCGCTACGGCACCCTAAGGGGGCTCGCTCCTTAGGCATCGGTCATCCGCGAAGCAGTGACCGATGTACTGAAGCACACCCTAACCCCACGACCCCTTGCTGGCGCACCGAGAGTTAGTGAGCGGGCATCCCCGGCGCCGGGGAGTATCGTATCGAGCTGGATAGAGTTCGGTGAATTCTAAACCCGGTATTAGTGATCACTAAACCCGGTAATAGTGATGACTAATACCGGGTTTAGTTTGGGGTCGCAGGGCTGACGCATCTGAGCTATACAGTAAACTACCTGATGCCCGCCAGAGAGGCTGATGCTTAGGCAAGCGGATGGGTGGTCTCTCTTATCGCTCATCTCCGATGTGATGGCGACCCGCAAGGCGTCGGGTTACGAAAAAACTCCCTGAGCATCGGTCGAGCCACGAAGTGGCGAAGACCGATGCCTATCGGGCATCCTTGCGGATGCCGTTACGCTGCTGACGGACGAGTCTCAAGCGCGTCAGCCCTGCCTATTCACCATCCTATTATTACGGTATAGAGGACAAAGGAGGGGTAGCGTCAGAGCTCCTGACACTACCCCTCCTATGGCTTAGCTATACTTTTAGTAAGCAGATGCCGGATCAGTAAGCGCGGCGAACGATCCAGGCGTCGCTGAAGGCAGGAGCGTACTTGTGCATGATGGCGTCACGCGAGCGGACAGCTTCTTCCTTGGTGTCGTGACCAGTGACCAGCACGCGGTACATGCCGGACTCGTTCTGTGCGAGGATCGCCTCGCTGTAGCCGGCACTGATCATACGCTCGCGGAGTGAGCGGGCGTTGGTGATGTTCTTGAAGCTTCCGATGCAGACGCTGAAGGTGCGGATGCCATTGGGTGCACTCTCGCCCTCGGGGACAGAGAGTCTCTCCTCGCGGACGTCAGAGTTGTCAGCTACCACGATCGGCTCCTCCTGGGTGTAGGTGCTCTGCTGAGCCACCTCACGCTGCTGAGCCTTCTCATACATAGAGCGATAGGCGCTCTTCTTGGGCTTGCATGAGGTCATGCAGCCACCTACAATGAGCAGCCCCAGTGCAGCTACGAGTACATTCTTTTTCATGATGAATTTGTTGTCTAAGTAATAATCTATTTTTCTCGACTACAAAAGTAGTCATTATTGGACAAAATAGCGAATAGACAACACCTCGGAGCTGGTAAATATGCATAAAGTGATGCCCTCGGAGGATCGATTACCTCCCTACGGTCCTGTCTCGATCTGGGTGAGAACGGCATAAAGAGGTGGCGCAA